>CBDUZK010000073.1:0-10367 GCA_965371675.1 uncultured bacterium
CGCGGCTCGATGTCGCGGATCTTCTTGTCGTAGAAGCGCTTGCTCAACTCTTCTTCGCTCAGCTTCGTCAGCTTGTCCACTCCGGGTTCACACTCGCCGGCCTCAATCGCCTTCAGCCGCTCGGAAAGGTCCGGCGCCCGCTTGTGCAGTTTCGCGCCGACAATCCGCCGGGCGAGAAGCCCGACGTTGTAGTGGACGATTTCAGCCGGGCATCGACTCGCGCACAGGCCGCACATGATGCAATCGAAACTCGTATCCGCCACCGCCTCGTGGTCCCCGCGGATTGCGGCGTTGATGTATCCCATCACGTCGATGTCCTGCGGGCATATCTTTGTGCACGAATTGCAACTGATACACCGCATTATCTCCGGGTAGTACCGGACCAGAGTCTGGGTCGTCGGCTCCAGTGTTTCGATGTCGTACTTCGCCTTGTTTGCCGGGTAAAACGGCAACTGGGTGAGGAACATCCCGTCCTCGATCACGGTCTGACACGCCAGTCCAACCTTGAGCTTGTACGAATCTTCGGTGCGGTACACGGTTCCGCACGCGCCGCAGAACCCGCCCCGGCACCCGCACCCGCGGACAAACAGGTATCCCGCGTACTCCATCGCCTTCATGATCGTCAGGCCTTCCGGAACCCGGTAGTCCTTGCCCATCACGTAGATGGTAACCATGTCTGAAGTACGATCGTCGAATGTCGAATTCCGGTTCTGAACTTCGTCGTTCGTCATTTGTAACTCGTCATTCCCTCCGGTATCGGGCCATGCCTTCCTCATACAGGTCCCGGCCCGCGGCGTCGTTCACAACGATGGCCGGGAAATCCTCCACCGTCAGCTCGCGCACCGCCTCCGGGCCGAGGTCATCGTAGGCGATGACCTTCGCTGCCTTGATGCTCTTGGAAATGAGCGCGGCCGCGCCACCGACCGCCGCGAAATAGACCGCTCCGTGCTGCTTGATGGCGTCGAGCACCGGCTGCGTGCGATTGCCCTTGCCGATCATGCCCTTCAATCCCCGGGCCAGGAGCGCCGGCGTGAAGCTGTCCATCCGGTAGGACGTGGTCGGCCCGGCCGAGCCAATCGGCTTGCCCGGCGGAGCCGGCGATGGCCCGACATAGTAGATAATCGCGCCCTGCGGGTCGAACGGCAGGTCCTCGCCTTTCTCAAGCGCGTCAATCATCCGCTTGTGCGCCAGGTCGCGGCCAGTGTAGATCGTACCGGTTATCAGCACCGAGTCGCCCGCTTCCAGGCCAGCAATCGTCTCGTCGGTCAGCGGAGACTGAATCTTCTTCACCATTGTCAATTCTCCTACAGGACCACGGTCATATGCCGGGCCGCGTGACAGTTGATGTTCACCGCGCAGGGCATGGTTGCGATGTGACACGGATACGCCTCGATGAACACCGCCAGCGAGGTGGTCGTACCGCCGAGCCCCTGGGGCCCGATACCCAGCTTGTTGATTCGCTCAAGCAGTTCCCGCTCCATGTCCGCATAGAACGGGTCCGGGTGGGTTGAACCGACCTTGCGCAACATCGACTTCTTGGCAACCTGGGCGCATTTCTCGAACGTGCCGCCGATTCCAACACCGACGATCGTCGGCGGGCACGGGTTCGCCTTCGACCGGCGGACCCGGTCCACCACGAAGTCCTTGACACCTTCGGCCCCGGCCGCGGGAGTGAGCATCTTCACTTCGCTCATGTTCTCCGCGCCTCCGCCCTTGGGCTGAACCGTAATCTTCAGTTTGTCACCGGGCACGATGTCGGTGTAGATAATCGGCGGGGTGTTGTCACCGGTGTTCTTCCGACGCAGCGGGTCCTCGACAATCGACTTGCGCAGGTACCCGTCGGTGTAGCCCTTGGCTGTGCCTGCGCTGATCGCATCGGCAAGCTCACCGCCCGTGACCCGCACGCCCGATCCGATTTCCACCCAGAACACCGCAAACCCGGTATCCTGGCACGCCGGGACCCGTTCCTTCCGGGCAATCTCCGTGTTCTTGAGGATTTGTTTCAGGATGTCGCGCCCGGTCGGCGATTCTTCGGTTTCGACGGCCCGCCGGATTGCTCCGACCACGTCGTCACCAATCTCGTAGTTGGAGTCCATGCACAACCGCGCGACTTCATCCCGGATCGTATCAAACGGGATATCTCTCACCGCTACCTCCTCATACAAACGACGAGTTCCTAGTGTCGAGTTCCGAACGTGCAGAGTGTCTCGGATAACTGTGTCCCTGAACTGCCTGCCATTCGACATTCGCTATTCGGCATTCGGCGTTCTCTACAGAGCGTGGTCCAGAACCCAGATTGACTGCTCGGTCGGCATCGTATCCGGAAGGATTTCGACTTCACACTCACCCACCCTGGTGACGTGAGGCCGGTCCGCAATGAAATCGTCAATCGGCGCGATGTCGAAGCCGAGTTTGGCGGTCTTGAAATGCATCGGGATCACAACCCGCGCGCCGAGCTGTCCTGCTACTTTATGAGCCTCCGCGGCATCGATTGTATAGACGCCGCCAATCGGGACCAGCAACACATCCACCCGGCCGATAGCGTGGATCGTCTCGTCGGGCAGCACGTGCCCGAGATCGCCGAGATGACACACCCGCAGCCCGTCAATGTCGAACAGGTAGACGACGTTGTCGCCCCGCAGCGAGCCATTGTCACCGTCATGCCAGGTGTGGAAACCACGGACCGTGATGTCGCCGATGTTGAATTCGCCGGTGCCGGTCACGAGACGCGGGTTGCCGGGCAGAGACGGATGTCCGCTGTGGTCCGCATGGTCGTGGCTCTGGGTGACCCCATTCACCGTCTCGGCAATCGGGTCGTAACCTACCTTCCCATCATAACTTCCGGCTATGTACGGGTCGGTGATAATCCGCGTACCGTTTCCGGCGGTCAGCAGGAACGCCGAGTGCCCCAGCCACTTTAGTGTCATACTGCAGCCGGTTGACTCCGACCTATTGGGTTTCGACCGGGACGACCGATATCCGTTGTTTGGTATGACTGACGCGTTCAAACCGGATTTGACCGTCAGCCGTCGCAAACAGGGTGTCGTCCTTTGCCCGTTTCACGTTCACCCCGGGCAGGAACTTGGTGCCGCGCTGGCGGACAATGATGCCGCCGGTCCGCACCACCTGCGAGCCGTACAGCTTTATGCCCAGACGCTGGCCCTGACTGTCACGTCCGTTCTTTCCTGATCCGCCACTTTTCTTATGTGCCATTATGAAAGTCTCCTTTGTCAGTAAGACCGGAATTATAGACCCGGTGTCGACAGTGTCAACTTGCGGAACTACTCCGGTCCGGTCCGGCATCCGGAAATACGTCCTCGGCGTGGTAGGAACTGCGCACCAGCGGTCCGCAGAACGCGGCCCGGAACCCCATATCCAACGCCTGCTGCTGCCAGCGCTCGAACTGGACCGGCTCGACGTACCGCTCTGCCAGCACGCACCGCCGGTCCGGCTGCAGGTACTGACCGATGGTCACGATATCGCACCCGACCGAACGCAAGTCCCGCAGCGTCTGCGTCACCTCGTCGTCGGTCTCGCCCAGGCCGACCATGATGCCGCTCTTGGTCAGCAGTTCCGGTGCCTGTCGCTTCACACACGCAAGCACCTCCAGTGACCGTCGGTACGACGCCCGATGGTCACGACCCACCGGACTGACACGTTCAACCGTCTCGATGTTGTGGCCGAACACGTCCGGCCCGGCATCAACTACCTGCCGGATCAACTCGTCTTGTCCGCCGAAATCCGGAGTCAGCACTTCGACCCGCACGCCGGATGCTCTTCCGGCTTCTTCCTTCCGGACTCTGTGTCCATCTGTGTCTATCTGTGGTTTCTGTTCCCTGGTTCCTGTCTTCCTGACGGCATCAACCGTTCGGGCGAACACGCCCGCGCCGAGGTCATCGAGGTCATCCCGGTCCACCGAAGTCAACACCACATATTTCAGACCCAGGTCACGCACCGCTTCCGCGACCCGCTCCGGCTCGGTCTCATCGACTTCACCATGCGGATCCCCGGTCCCGACCGAGCAGAACCGACAGTGCCTGGTGCAGATGTTGCCGAGAATCATGAACGTCGCGGTCCCCCGGTTCCAGCAGTCCGACAGGTTGGGACACCGGGCCGATGTGCAGACCGTATTGAGCCCGTACCGGCTGAGCTTCTCGTTCACCTGCTCGAACCCCGGCCCTGAGGCCAATCGCATCCTGAGCCAGTCCGGCTTTCTCTTTGGGTGGGTCAAGCCCGGATCTTCAGGCTGCCTTTCGGACAGGCCCAGACGCACTCGAAGCAACGGATGCACTCGAGTTGATTCGGGTTCTCGTGGGCCTTGATGTCCATCGGGCAGACCTTGCGGCAGATCCGGCACTCTGTGCAGGTGTCTGTCTCAAGTTCAATCCGCATCAGGCTTCCCTTGTTGAACGGTGCGTAGATGGCGCCGATTGGACAGATCAGCCGGCAGAACGGCCGCTTGATTGCAATCGCGGCCAGGATGGTCAGCAACAGGAACCCGACTTTCACCCAGTACAGCCAGCCGACCAGCCCGCGCAGCGCATGAACCGGGTCCCACAGGACCAGCGGAATCCCGGCTCCGAGCGTCCCCTGCGGGCACAGTTTGCAGAACCACGGCTCGACTGTCAGGTACGAAGCCAGACCTGCGACCAGCACCAGCAGCCCGTACTTGAGATACGTCGCCGGCAGGCTGAGCTTCGCCACTTTGTCGAGCACAATCACCAGTCCGAACCCGACTACCGCCACCACCAGCCCGAGCGCCGCGCCTGACAGAGGCCCGACACTGAATGCCGGGCCCAACAGTGAGATGAAGAACCCGGCCACCGCGGTGCAGGCGGCCGCAAACCAACGACCGCTAAGACCGAGCAGGATCATTGCGAAGAACCCGACCGTGACCCCGAACCCGACGTCGAACTTGAACCAGACCAGCACCCCAAGCCCGACCGCGGCAAGGAACCCTCCCACCCAGAGCCGCCGCGGCAGTTCAAACTTGCCGCGAATGACAATCGCAAGGAGCAGCGCGACGAACGGCAGCCACGCGAACCCGAACACCTTTGCCCAGGGGAGGTCAACGAACACGACCAGCAGCAACGCGGCAACCGCCGCGACCCCGGCAATCACGCCGAACGAAACCCACTTTTTCAGCTTCGCCCGCGGCCCGACCTTCACCTTGTACAGCAGGTCCTGCCACATCCCGAACGGACATATCCAGGCACACGCGGCCCGGCCGATGAACGCGCCGATAACGACAAACAGGCCGAGCGCCAGCCACGGGATCGTCTTCATCCCGATCATCTGCTGGGCTGAGCCGATCGGGCAGGCAAACACCGCGATTGGCCCGCCGTAGCAGTTGAGCACCGGCTGCGGGATGTACTTGAAGAACCCGCCGTACAGGATTTCGTTCTGCAGGTAGGCAAGGACGTAGGCATTGAGCAGGATTGCTGAAATGACCTGTACGACCCGGTACGGCGCGACCCGCCGCTTCACGTGCAGGGTCACAAAGAACATGAGCACCGTGAACGGCACGGTCGCGAACACCAGTACCTTCCACAGGGTCATGCCTTCGGTGAATGCAAGCCAGGCCGACACCAGCAACCCGGCGGCAACCACCAGCCCGAACGACAGCCAGTGCCGGCGACTATCCTCCCGGCCCGCGTAGACCACCGCGAACAACTCGACCAGCAGCAACGGCAGCCAGCCGAACAGCAACACCCGCCACCAGGTGAAATGCGCGAATACAACCAGCGCCGCGAGCACGACCGTGCTCGACCCGGCCACGACCGCGAGCCAGGTCCAGCGCACCCGGCTCAGAAACGGCCCTTTCCGGTTGTCACTCATGGTTGCCTGTGCTTGGTGGGGCTACACGAGCCCCATGCAGGACAGTCATATCTGGGACGCGAACCGATGGATTGTATCCGGGTCACCCTTGACGATGCCGACGACGACTGCCACGACCCCGACCAGCCCGAGCACGATGAATACAACTCTGCGTCTCATCTAGAACCTCGATATCAACTGCACTTTTACGCCCTTGAACGGCGACTCGAACCGGCACACGCCGCCCGAGCACGTGTACCCGCCGCGCTCCGCGCCGATCCGGACCCGCAGCATGTTCTGGTGCGTTATCGACCAGACCGCTTCGAACATCGGCCACGCGGTCTCGCCGTTGTACCGCTTGTCGAGCACCAGGTCGACGTGCTGGAACCCGACCGTGAACAGCAGCGCCGCGCCATACCCGTAACTGAATGCAATCGCCGCCTCGTGATACTGCCACTCCTCACCGTGCGACGACTGTTCGTCGACGAAGGAGTACTCACCCTCAAGCGCGATCGTATGCTCGCCGAACAGGTAGTTCAGGTGCACGGTCGGTTTCTTCGTATCGCGCTCCCGGGTCCCGAGCTCGACGTTGTGCTGCATCATGTGGTCGAACGCCGCCTCGAATGTCCAATCGGTACCGAGGTCGTACCGCGCCTTGCCCTCCCACTCGAACACACCGGCGGTGGTATCGTCGTGGGTATAGAGCCGCCCGTAGTTCCCTTCGAGGTAGAGCGTACTCCAGGGTACCGCGGTCACGGTCGCCCCGAACCCCCGCTCGTCCACTCCACGGTTCATCGCCACGCCGGACTTGATCGGTGTCGGCGGGTCGTTCCAGTGGTACACGCCGGTCGGGAAACCGATGCCGTCGTAATCCATGTACTGCCCGAGCACGCTGAATCCCGGGAGAGCCAGTGTCCCGGTCGCATGCCAGCCGAAACCTTCATCCCGACCTCCCAGCCCGGGCTTCGTTCCCAGCCGCCGGCACGCCTCACCGTACAACTCCAGCGGCCCGATCACTGTCAGGACGTCGCCGCCGAACAGCTCGGTGAATGCCCGCGGGTGCGCGTCGTCCTCACGATTGACGCGCACGTAGCGCGCCCCGAACCCGGCCCAGCGCACCGGCCGCGACGAAAGATTCGCGCCCAGTACCTGGTCAAGCGTGTCGGCAGCGTTCACTATCTTGTACGTATTCTCCTGGAAGAAAATGTCGCGCATCCGCGCGCCCAGCAGTACGAGGTCGGTACGAAACGGCAGGTGGGCAATACCCCGCAGCCCATGCAGGCTCTTGTAGTGTCGGAAATCGTCATCCTTGTACGCACGCAGCACCAGTCCCCTGCCGAATGTCTGGTAGAACTTGCCGTAGAGGATTTCAAGCTGCTTGGGTCGATAGGAAACCGTGTAGTCGAACAGCCGGAGCGGTTTCTTCGCGTCGGTCCAGGGCTTGGACGGTTCGTACAGGAACAACCCGACCTGGCCGCGCAGGTCACCGTAGCGCAGGTTGAGATCGAGCTTGTCCTCGGTCTGGGTCGAGTACACCGAATCCAGGTATGCCCAGAACTCCGCCCGGTTCACACCGTTGATTGTCAGCTTGGCCGCCCCGGACACCGCAACAACGGCCAGCAGGACCGCAATCACCCGCAGCCTGACCACCGCCGTCTATCCCTCGTCTTCCGGGGTCTGTTCTTCTTCGGGCTCTTCCTCAAGCGGCTCATCCGGCAACCACTTCAGGAACTCCTCCCGGATTCGCTCCTCGTCGCCCTTCTTGTACCCGATATGGGTATAAACAATCTCGCCATCGGTGTTGATCAGGTACGCGGTCGGTTTGATGATAATGCCGTAGTCACTCTTGACGTCCTGCTGCTGGTCCAGCAGGCACACGTACGGCCACTGTTTCGATGCCACGAAGGCCTTCACCTTGGCCTCGTCCGCCGGCTTATCCACCGACAGCGCGATAACCTGCAACCCGTACGGCTCCAGTTCCTCGAAGGTCGGCATCAGGGCGTCGAGTTCGGCGATGCAGTTCACGCACGGCAGGTCCCAGCATTCCATGTACACCGGACCCCGCTCCAGCATCTCGAACAGCGTATACTCGTCGCCGTTCACGTCGACCAGCGTGAAGTCAATCGCCTCCTCGAACTCCTCGGCCCGCACCGTTCCGGCCAGGCCGGCCGCCAGCAGAAGCGCCAGGGTAATCGTCAACAGTTTCATGCGCTACCTCCAATCCGGGTCAGTGTCTAGTTGCCTATCTTCCGTGCGATCACGGACTGCAGGACCTGCTTGGTCGCGGTGTCCTGCACGAACACGGCCACGCCCATGTAGCCTTCTCGCCAGTTCCCCAGCGTGGCCTCTAGAACGGTATCAAACTCAGTGGCGTACCGCAGGTGGACCGGCACGCCCCACGCCCCGCCAATCACGTCCCGCACGATCGGGACGTAGACAGTATCACCCGAGAAACCCGGGTGCGCAATGCTGTCCTCGAACAGCACCGCCACCAGCATCAGGTTTTCCATCGCGTCAATCAGCGTATCGACCGGACTGATATGCACCCCGATCCGGACGTCCGGCGCTTCGATGCGTGTGCCAGCGGTGTCGAGCGACATCTCGAGCATCGTCTTCTGCGACCGGGCACCCTCAATCCGGGTCCTGAATGCGTCGTACAGCGTTTCCTGGGCCGCGGCGTCACCGCCGTCGAAGTAAGTCACCGGCTCGAAGCCCAGCCCGTAGCCATACCACTGCGCCCGCTGCAGTGACGCCAGGGTCGCCAGCGAGTCCCATGCCGTATCGGACCGGTACGTGAAATACGCAAGCGAATCACCGAACTCGTAAGACAGGGTTTCAAGAGACCGCTCCGCGGCCTCACAGTACTCTCAGCCGTGGGCCGAGAAGACCTCGGCCAGGACGATTCGGTTCGCCGCCAGCACGATCAACGGGGCAATCGAGCACTGCAGGGTAGAACCGAGAACCACGGCCGTAACCGCCAATACGGCAAGTCTGCGTGTAATCATTATTACATGTTAGATTATGACAATTCGGTGTCAAGCACGCACGACCGGACCCGCAGGAAGAGAACGGAGACATAACCAGCATTCGGTCCTCCGACGTGAAGCCTGCACGCTGAGGGCAGAATCCCGGATTGTATCCCCTGACTCACCCCTTGGCGTTCCTGGCGGTTCCCTTCCTCGTCCTGCATTCTGCACCTTGGCCTCTGGCTCCTGGTCCATCCCGTGGTGATCTTGGTGTCTTGGTGTTGAAATCCCTGTGTCGGCTCTCGGACCTCCGACGTCCGATTGACAGCCGCACGTACCCGGACTATATTCTCGGGCGATTGTCGTCTGCAAAGGAGTGCACTTTGACCAAGAAACTACTGTTCATCGGCCTGTTGCTGCTGGTCGCGTGCCAGTGTGGCACGAAAGACTTCGACGAGAAGCTATCCATCATACTCCCGCCTATCCCGGACGGTGAAGTCAACCACTACCGGATTGCCACGCCCAAGGGTCCAATCGGCGAGTTTATCACCTTCCTGCGCCACGACTGGATCGACGAGCTGCCGGTCTACGTGCTCGTACTCGTCACCCACACAAATACCGGCAACGTCGAGATATCCGACTCGTCGCTCGTGTTCATGCGCCGCTCGGACCTGAAGCCGCTGACTTCGTTCCGATTCGTCAAGACCGGCTCCGCGATGAGCACGACCGCGGCCAACTACGGCGAGAACTCGATTGCAATCAGCACCTGGACTCATTCCGGAGAGGAAAAGCAACGCCTGCTGCCGACCGGCCCGAAGACGTTCGACACCGACCAGCTCACCTTCATCGGCCGCGGGCTGAAGCTCGACCCGGACCGGCCGGCCGTCATCAACGTCGTCGACCCGATGGGGCCCCCGGCCGGCGGGACAATCCACCGCGGTGAATTCCGCATCCGGGCCGACGAAACCGTCACGGTTCCCGCCGGCACCTTTGCCTGCCGCAGGTTCACCCTCAGCGTGGCCGAAAACGAAGTCGATCTCTGGTACGAACGGGCCGGTACCGGCCGCCTGGTGCTCTATCGCGCCAATGGCTCGGGCATCACAATCGAATTGCTCCCCGGCGCGCAATCCGGTCCAGTTGTGCCCGGTTCCGACCAGCCCTGAGTCGAACCCGACAACCTAACACTTAGCCCGACAGCCACTTGCAGGTGTGGCACGCTGCTTGCCGTATCAAGGGCATGCTCGCAATCAGTAGAATCAGACCCACGGAGGAAACCATGACAAGCCGTGCCCTCACCCTGCTCGGTATCGCAACCACCCTGCTCGCCCCGCTGGCCGCCGGCTGCGCGGTCAACCAGGACAGCGATGAAGCGACAATCCGCTCGCTGCTCAACAGCTCGGGCTACACCAACGAAAGCAACGAACAAAGCCACGGCTCTGAGGACACAACCCTCGCCGAAGGCGGCGAAGGCCTCGACACCCCGGGCACGAGTCCATTCGTCCGTTTCCGTCGGCAAATCCCGCGCGGCGGCATCTCCCGTCAGCTCGTCATCGACATCCAGGCCTACCCGGGCGGCCCGGACAC
>CBDUZK010000074.1:0-10345 GCA_965371675.1 uncultured bacterium
CATCGTTGTGGCGCGGGACCTGCCACCGTCGGAGGCCGCCCTGCTCGACCCGGCGAAGGTCAAAGGACTGGTCCTGGAGGGGGGTGGCCGGACGTCGCACACCGCAATCATGGCCAAGGCCAAGGAGATTCCGGCGGTCGTCGGGGTCGACAGTATCATGCGGCATGCGCATGATGGGCAGGTTCTGTTCGTCGACGGGTACCGGGGCCTGGCGATACTCAACCCGACCCGGAAGCGGCTCCGTGCCTACGAAGACGACATTGCTCTTTACCAGCGTCACCAGCAGTCGCTCTCACGGCTGGCGGCGGCGGAGCCGGTCACGGCCGACGGGCGGGTAATCGACCTGTCCGCCAACATCGAGTTCCTGGCCGAGGCCGAGACCGCCCTGAAACACGGGGCGAAGGGCATCGGGTTGTTCCGCACGGAGTACATGTATATCGCGCGCCAGCGACCTCCGACCGAGGACGAGCAGTTCGAGGTGTTTGCCCGGGTGGCCCGGCTGTTCGACCCGCTGCCGGTCATCATCAGGACGTTCGATCTGGGCGGAGACAAGGTGATACCAGGCTACACCGAGTCCAACCCGTTTCTCGGGTGGAGAGGGTTGCGGCTTTGCTTCGACAACCCCGGCCTGTTTCACGGACAGTTGCGGGCCATCCTGCGTGCGTCGGCGTTCGGGAACGTGAAGATCATGTTCCCGATGGTGTCGGCGATTGAGGAGCTGCGGCGGGCGAAGCTGCTGGTCGAGGAGGCGAAGGACGAATTGAAGCGGGCCCGCGTCAAATACGACAAGCAGATTGACGTCGGTGTGATGGTCGAGACGCCGGCGGCCGCGCTCATGGCCGACGAGCTGGCGAGAGAGTGCGCGTTCCTGTCAATCGGCTCCAACGACCTGACCCAGTATACGCTGGCGGTGGACCGGGGGAACGAACGGGTGGCCGGGCTGTTCGACCAGTTCAATCCCGCGGTGCTGCACCTGATCAGGTTGACAATCGATGCCGCCCACCGGCAGGGAGTATGGGTCGGGTTGTGTGGCGAGTTCGCCTCCGACCCGCTGGGGATTGTGGTCCTGCTCGGGCTGAAGATCGACGAGATATCGGTGGCGCCGGGCGCTATCCCTGAGGCGAAGAACGTCATCCGGTCGGTGGATATCGAATCGGCGGCCGAGATTATCGGGAAGACCACCGAGCTCACTACCCCGTTGGAGATCAGGCGGACGCTGCGGCGGGAGATGTACCGGCGGTTCCCGAAGCTGGCCGAGTTCATGTTCGAACTCGAACAGGAGGAGGACAATCATGTCTGATACCGGACTTGCGATGTTCGATCTGGCGATGCACCTGCCGGAACAGATGGCCGAGGCGGCAATCATCGCCGGCCGGTTCAAGCAGGGAAGACGCCGTTCCTATGACAACGTGGTCGTCGCCGGGATGGGCGGCTCGGCAATCGGCGGGGACATCGTCCGCGGACTGCTCGCGGACAGCCTAGCGATTCCGATCCTGTCCTGCCGGGACTACGCGATACCGGCGGCGGTGACTTCCCGGACGCTGTTCGTGGCAATCAGCTATTCCGGCAACACCGAGGAGACGCTGTCCGCGTTCGGACAGGCGCGCCGGCGGAAGTGTCCGATGCTGGGAATCACGAGTGGTGGCAGGCTTGGCCGCGCCCTGGCCCGACGCGGCGACCCGGTCATCACCGTCCCGCCCGGGCTTCCTCCGCGCGCGGCGCTGGGCTACCTGTTCGTGTCGCTGCTGACCGGGCTGGAGACGCTTGGCGTGTGCCGCAGTTTCAGTCACGACCTGGCTGATACGATTGCGCACCTGAGTTCGCATCGCGGTAAGTGGGTCGGCCGGGCGGGCACGATTGCCGTGTCGCTCAAGGGCCGGTTCCCGCTGGTCTATTCGACCAGCCGGTTGCTCGATCCGGTGGCGGACCGGTGGCGATGCCAGCTCAATGAGAACGCCAAGGTGATGTGCCATACGAGCGTGTTCCCGGAGCACAACCACAACGAGATTGTCGGCATGGGCGCGCCGTCGTCGGTGGCGCGCCGGTCGGTCATCGTGGCGCTGCAGGACATGACGAGCCATCCCCGGACCCTGCGGCGGCTCCGCTACGCGCTGGACATCACCAAAGGCGCGTATGAGAGCTGCATCAGGCTGAAGGCGACCGGCAGGACCGCGCTGGCGCGGGTGTTCTCGCTGATAATGCTGGGAGACCTGGTTAGTGTCGAACTGGCCCGGCTGCGGGGCGTGGACCCGCTGCCGGTGGCGCGGATCGAGGAGTTGAAGCGCCGGATGGCAAAGGTCAAATAGCCGTCATGTTCAAGGTTGTGATTCCGGCCGCGGGTGAGGGCCGGCGCCTGCGCCCGCATACGCACATCCGGCCCAAGGTGCTGCTCGAAGTGGCCGGGAAGCCGATCCTGGGTCATATCATGGACCGGGTGCTTGCCGCGAAGCCGCAGGAGGTGTGCATCGTGACCGGGTACCGGGGCGGGATGGTGAGCGACTACGTCGAGGACGCGTACAACTGCCGGTTGCAGTTCGTCACCCAGAACGAGCCGCGCGGGCTGGGCGATGCCGTGTTCCGCGCGCGGGAGCATTTTGACGGGGAGCCGATTCTCGTCCTGCTCGGGGATACGATTGTGGACGTGGACGTCGCCGGGTTTGTCGGCGGCGGCAACGTTATCGGGGTCCGTGAAGTCGAAAACCCGCGTCGCTTCGGCGTGGTGGAGATGGACGGCGAGCGGGTCCGGCGCCTGGTGGAGAAGCCCGCCGACCCGCCCAGCAACCTCGCGATTGTGGGCATCTACTACTTCACTGATTCCACACCGCTGTTCGACGCGCTGGAGCGGCTGATCGAGGGCGACCGGCGCACGCGGGGCGAGTACCAGTTGACCGACGCCCTGCAGATGATGATCGAGTCGGGCGTCGATATCAGGACCAGGCGGATCGAGCACTGGCTTGACTGCGGGACCGCCGACGCGCTGCTGGATACGAACCGCCATCTGCTGGTCGCGAGCCACCACGCCAAGCCGCGGGCCGGGTCGGTGCTGGTGCCGCCGCTCTTCGTGCACGACAGCGCGCGGATTGAGAACTCGGTCGTCGGGCCGAACGTGTCGGTCGGGCCGGAAGTCATCATCCGCGATTCGGTAGTCACGGATTCGATTGTCAACCGCGCGGCGGTCGTGGAGCATTCGCTGCTGGAAAGGTCGATACTGGGCGAGGGTTGCGTGGTGAAGGACCGGCCGCGACGGCTCAACGTCGGGGACCTGTCCGAGTTCACACCGTCCTGATGCCGCGCGACCGGGATTCGTTTCTCCCGTCATGAAGTTCGAGTTGCTGCACGAGGACGGCTCCGGGGCGCGTTGCGGCCGGCTTGAACTCGCGCACGGCACGGTCCACACGCCGGCGTTCATGCCGGTCGGCACCCAGGCAACGGTCAAGACGGTGACGCCGGTTGAGCTCGCGGACGCGGGGGCCGAGATTGTCGTCTGCAATACCTACCATCTCTACCTGCGGCCGGGCCATGAGCGGATTCGGGCCCTGGGCGGGCTGCAGCGGTTCATGGGCTGGGACCGACCGATTCTCACGGATTCGGGCGGGTTCCAGGTCTATTCGCTGGCCGCGCTGGTCCGCGTGTCGGACGAGGGCGCGGAGTTCCGTTCCCACATTGACGGCGACCGGCATTTCTTCAGCCCGGAGAAGGTGATTGAAATCCAGGAGGCGTTCGGGTCGGACATCGCGATGTGCCTCGATGAATGCCCGCCGTACCCGTCGTCGCGCGAGCGGGCCGAGGAAGCGGTGCGGCGGACGACGCTGTGGGCGGAGCGGTGCCGGGCCGCGGCCGGGCCGGATACGGTCGTGTTCCCGATTGTGCAGGGCGCGACCCACCCGGACTTGCGCCGGCGGAGCGCGGCGGAATTGGTGGAGCTTGATTTTCCGGGGTACGCGCTCGGCGGGCTGTGCCTGGGCGAGGCGTCGGAAGTGACCTACGAGATGGTGGCGGTCGTGACGGCGCTGCTGCCGCGGGACCGGCCGCGATACCTGATGGGCGCCGGGTACCCGGAGGACATCATTGCCGCGGTGCGGCACGGGGTCGACATGTTCGACTGCGTACTGCCGACGCGGAACGGCCGCACCGGGAGCGCGTTCACGAGCGTCGGGCGGCTGGCAATCAAGAACGCCTGCCACACGGATGACCCGGCACCGCTGGACCCGGCGTGTGACTGCTACACCTGCCGGACGTTCAGCCGGGCGTACCTGCGGCACCTGTTCAACACGGGCGAGGCGCTCGGGCCGCGCCTGCTGACGCTGCACAACGTGTGCTATTTCCAGCGGTTGATGCGGGACCTGCGGCAGGCAATCGGCCGCGGAGAGTTCGACGCGTGGAGTCGGGCCTGCCTGGCCGGCTACCAAGACCGGCCCGGACGCATCCGGAGTGTGTGTGGAGACGATTCGTAGACCAGGGAGGAATTGATGAGTGTGATGAAAACCGTGCTTGCGGGCGTGATGGCCCTGGTGATGCTGTCCTGCAGCGGTCGCGAGCATATCAGGGTCGGCCTGGTCGTGCCGCTGACCGGCGACGTCAAGACGTTCGGAGAGTCGGTCCGCAACGGTGCGCTGCTGGCGTTTGAAGAGGCGAACGTAGTCGGCGGAATCAATGGCCGGCGGATTCGCGTGATTATCAGCGACGACGAGAACGACCCGGCCGAGACCGCCCGGGCCGGTCGCAAGCTGATTGACGCGGACCGGGTCGTCGCGATTCTCGGCTCGGTTTCGAGCCAGTGTTCGGAGCCGCTGTCGAACATGTGCCAGGAGGCAGGCATCCCGATGATAACGCCGACGTCGACCAACCCGAACGTTACGGTCGGCAGCGGCGGGAAGCGCAAAGACTTCGTGTTCCGGGCCTGCTTCATCGACCGGTTCCAGGGCAAGGTGGCGGCGAGGTTTGCCCGCGACAGCCTGAAGGCGCAGACCGCGGCTGTGCTGTCCGACCCGGATAACAACTACTCGCAGGGGCTGGCCGGTTTCTTCCGGGCCGCGTTCGAGGAGCAGGGCGGCAAGGTCGTCGCGTTCCTGGCCTGCGCGGTCGACTCGGCGGGCTGCGAGGTGGTCCTCGGGCAGGTGAGACAGAAGAATCCGGACGTGCTGTTTATCCCGGACTACTACAACAAGGCCGGGGTGATTGCGAAGCGGGCGCGGGATTTCGGCGTCACGACCCAATTGCTCGGCGGTGACGGCTGGGATTCGCCCCGGATGCTGAAGATTGCGGGCGAGGCGATTCACGGCGGGTACTTCACCAATCACTACTCGTCCGATGACCCCCGGCCGGTGGTACAGGAGTGGGTCCACAAGTACCAGGCGAAGTACGGGCGCCAGCCCGACGCGCTGGCCACGCTCGGCTACGACGCCGCGCTGCTGCTGGTCGAGGCGCTGAAGAAGGCGTCGCGGCCCGAGCCCGCGGAGGTGCGGGACGCGCTCGCGCTGACCCGGAACTTCCAGGGCGTGACCGACCGGATTGCATTCGACGAGTGGGGCAACCCGATAAAGAGTGTGGTCGTGCTGCAGTACGGTCCGGACGGGGTCCACTACGTGACAACCGTCGCACCCTGAGTCCGAAGCCATGCGCAACCGGCACGGCAGCCAGACGCGACTGCGGGGGGGTCGACCACGATGGACCGGAGTGGAAAGAAACAGCACGACAGACTCGGTCCGGAATCCTTGATGTTGAAAGATGAAACAACCAGGAGGTATGTATGCGGCTAGTGAGAGTCATGCTGGCAGCTTCGATTGTCCTGACCGTTCTTTCCTGTGGCGGCGGTGATACAATCAAGATCGGGTTGATTGCGCCGCTCACCGGTGACGTCAAGACATTCGGGGAATCGGCGCGCAACGGCGCGATGCAGGCTTTTGAAGAAGCGAACGCGGCCGGCGGCATCAACGGTAAACAGATTCAGGTGATTGCCACCGACGACAAGAACGACCCAATGGAAGCCGCCAACGCGGGCAGCAAGTTGATCGACCTGGACGGCGTTGTCGCCATCCTGGGTTCGGTGTCTTCCAAGTGTTCGGTTCCCCTGTCGGACAAGTGCCAGGCGTCGAAGATACCGATGATTACGCCGACTTCCACCAATCCCAGGGTGACGGTATCGGACGACGGGAAACGGAAGGACTACGTGTTCCGGGCCTGCTTCATCGACCCGTTCCAGGGGACGGTGGCGGCCAAGTTCGCCCGGGACAGCCTGAGGGTCCGGACTGCGGCGGTCATGTTCGACGTCGGCAACGACTACTCCAAGGGACTGGCCGATTACTTCCGGGCGGCGTTCGAGCAGCGCGGCGGCGAAGTCGTTTCGTTCGAGTCCTATGCGAAGGATGACGTTGACTTCTCGGCGCTGCTGACCAAGCTGAAGCGGCAGGAACCGGAAGTGCTGTTCATACCGGACTACTACAACAAGGTCGGGCTCATCGCCAAGCAGGCGCGTCAGTTCGGCGTCACTGCGAAGCTGCTCGGCGGCGACGGGTGGGATTCGCCCGAGATGCTGAAGATTGCGGGTGAGGCGATTCACGGCGGATTCTTTACCAACCACTACTCGCCGGACGACCCGAGGCCCGAAGTCCAGGAGTGGGTCCAGAAGTACCAGGCGAAGTACGGGCGTCGGCCCGATGCGCTGGCCACGCTCGGCTATGACGGCGCGCTGCTCCTGATCGAGGCGTTGCGGAAAGCGGTCAAGCCGGAGCCGAATGATATCCGTGACGCACTGTTGCAGATCAAGGATTTCTCCTGCGTTTCCGGGAAGATCACGTTTGACGAATGGGGCAACCCGATCAAGAGCGCGGTCGTGCTCCGGTATACCGCCGACGGCCAGGAGTACGTGGCAACGGTGGCGCCGGACGCCGGCGGAAACGACGAATGACGAACTGCGAATGACGAATTCGGCATTCCCAATTCGTCATTCGCCATTCTCATGACTTATTTCCTGCAGCAGTTGATCAACGGCCTGCAACTGGGGTTCGTGTACGCGCTGATCGCGCTGGGGTACACGATGGTCTACGGTATCGTGCGGCTGATCAACTTCGCGCACGGGGACGTGTTCATGATCGGCGCCTATCTCGGTTTCTTTGCGATGGCGAACTGGCACCTGCCGTTCCCGGTGGCAATCGTTGTGGCGATGGTGGGCTGCGGGCTGCTCGGTGTGCTGATTGAGCGGATAGCGTACAAGCCGCTGCGGAACGCGCCCCGGATATCGGCGCTGATAACCGCGATGGGGGTGTCGCTGTTCATCCAGAACTCCACCAATCTGAACTTCGTTTTTGGTCCTGCGCCGAGGCCGTTTCCCCGGCCGTTCCCGGTGCACACTTTCGACCTCGGTGGGGTCGCTATCACCAACATCCAGATTATCGTGTTCGGGGTGTCGATCCTGCTGATGGTGGCGCTGACCCTGTTCGTGAACAACACCCGGACCGGCCGGGCGATGCGGGCGGTCTCCCAGGACAAGGATACGGCCCGGCTGATGGGCATCAACGTCAATACGATGATTTCGATAACGTTCGGCATCGGGTCCGCGCTTGCCGGTGCGGGCGGGGTGCTCTACGGCATCGCCTATCCCCAGATCCAGCCGATGATGGGAGTCATGCCCGGGCTCAAGGCGTTCGTGGCCGCGGTGCTGGGCGGCATCGGGATCATCCCGGGCGCGATGCTGGGCGCGGTCATCATGGGTGTGGTCGAGACGTTCACGTCGGCGTACATCTCGTCGACCCTGCGGGACGCGGTGGCGTTCGGAATCCTGATCCTGGTGCTGCTGGTGCGGCCGGCCGGGCTGCTGGGCAAGAAGCAGAGAGACAAGGTGTAGACCGGCATGGTGAACGTGCGCAAGCCCGGAGCCAGGTTCGAGTTCGGGTCCGGGTGGATTGCGCTGCTGGTGACGCTGGCCGGATTCGCGCTGCTGCAGACGCTGATGGCGACCCGGGTGATAAACCCCTACTGGCAGCAGATTGCCTGCCTGGCCGGAATCACGGCGATTTCCGCGCTGGGGCTGAACCTGGTGTACGGGTACACCGGCCAGTTCTCGCTCGGCCATGCCGCGTTCTACGGAATCGGAGCGTATGCCGCGGCCCTGCTGACCCGGACCCTGGGCCCGAGCATCTGGACCCTGACCCTGGGAATCGTGGCCGGCGCGGTCGTTGCCGGATTGGTGGCGTTCATCGTCGGGCTGCCGATTCTCCGGCTCCGGTCCGACTACCTGGCAATCGCGACACTCGGGTTCGGAATCATCATGAAGGTGCTGTTCGACAACTCGGACGCGGTGATTCCGATGATGGGCGGGTCCGCGGGAATGAGCGGGATTGCCCGGATGACGAACTTCCCCTGGGTGTTCGTGTACGCGCTCGGCGCGGTGCTGGTGCTGCGGAACCTGGTCTTCTCGAGCGTGGGCCGGGCCCTGGTGTCGGTGCGGGAAGACGAACTGGCCGCGGAAGCGGTCGGCATCGATACCACCCGGTACAAGACCCTGGGGTTCACAATCGGGTGCATGTATGCCGGTGTCGCCGGGGCGCTCTACGCCCATCTGTACGCGTACCTGAACCCGATGAGCTTCGATTTCCTTAAGTCGATTGACGTGCTGCTGGTCGTTGTCATCGGCGGGCTGGGCAGCATTTCCGGGACCCTGGTGGCCGCAATCGGGTGGACGTTCCTGCTCGAAGGGCTGCGCGTTGTCCTGCCGGCCGGGTTCCAGGACTGGCGGATGGTCATCTACCCGCTGGTGATGATCGTGTTCATGCTGCTGCGGCCGGGCGGGATATTCTCGGGCACCGAGTTCTCGTTCCTCAAGCCCCGTGAGTACCGGAAGCGCAAATGAGCGCACTCCTGGGAACCAGGAACCTGGTCAAGAAGTTCGGCGGGCTGGTGGCGGTGAACGATTTCACCATGGACATCGAAAACGGGGAGATGGTCGGGCTGATCGGACCCAACGGCGCGGGCAAGACCACGGTCTTCAATCTCATCACCGGGATGTACCCGCCGACGAGCGGACGGGTGACGTTCGAAGGCCGGAAGCTGACCGGGTTCAAGCCGCACCGCATCTACCAACTCGGCATCGCCCGGACCTTCCAGAACATCCGGTTGTTCAATGACCTTTCGGTTCTTGACAACGTCCGGGTGGCGTATCACCACCGGGGTAAAGCCGGGGTCGTGCATTCGATCCTGCGTACCCCGAAGTTCCGGCGCGAAGAAGACAAAGCCCGGGACCGGGCCCGGGAACTGCTTTCGATTCTCGGGCTCGAGCAGCGAGAAAGCGAGTTCGCCCGCAACCTGCCCTACGGCGAGCAGCGGAGGCTGGAAATCGCACGGGCCCTGGTCGCGGACCCGAAGCTGCTGCTGCTTGACGAGCCGGCCGCGGGAATGAACCCGGCCGAAGTCGGCAAGCTGATGGAGTTGATTCACTTCATCCGGGACCGGTTCCACCTGACCGTGCTGCTGATTGAACACCAGATGCGAGTCGTGATGGGCGTGTGCGAACGGGTCGTGGTGATGGAGTTCGGGGAAATCATCGCCCAGGGCAAACCGGACCAGGTCCAGGCAGACCCGAAAGTGGTCGAAGCATACCTCGGGACGAGCGAAGGATAGGATGCTGCTCAAGGTTTCCGACCTGGTCGTTGACTACGGGGCGATCCGGGCCCTGCACGGGGTTTCGTTCGGAGTGGACGAAGGCGAAATCGTCACCCTGATCGGCGCCAACGGCGCGGGCAAGACCACGGCGCTGCGGGCGCTCTCCGGACTGCTCAAGCCCGCGGGCGGTGAGGTGTGGTTCGACGACGCGAGGATTGACGGCAAGGCCGGACACACAATCGCCCGGCTCGGACTCGCGCACGTGCCCGAAGGCCGCCGGCCGTTCGCGGAGATGACCGTCAAGGAGAACCTCCAACTCGGCGCGTTCAACCGTCCGGGTTCGGAAACCGGGCCGGCGATGGAACGCGTGTTCAAATCATTCCCGAGGCTCAGGGAGCGGCTCGACCAGGCCGCGGGCACGCTCTCCGGCGGCGAACTGCAGATGCTGGCTACCGGCCGGGGCCTGATGGCAAAACCCCGGCTGCTGATGATGGACGAGCCGTCAATGGGTCTGTCGCCGATACTGGTGCGCGAGATATTCAGCATCATCTCGGAAATCAACCGGCAGGGCACTTCGATACTGCTGGTGGAACAGAACGCCCATATGGCACTCAAAGTCGCGCACCGGGCCTACGTCCTCGAAACCGGCAGGGTGGTGCTCTCCGGGTCGGCTGCGGAATTGCGCCAGGACCCGAGGGTGAGGTCCGCCTATCTGGGAGAGTAGTAGGAAATGTCGAATGCCGAATGT
>CBDUZK010000075.1:0-10193 GCA_965371675.1 uncultured bacterium
GGGACTTCGTAGAACTTCTCGCCGTGGAGCCCGTCCAGTATCTCAATCGGGGCCAGCGTGTGGCTCATGCCGAACCCGTGCTCCTCTGCCACCTTCAGATGCTCGGCGGCGCTCTGGCGCCGGCCCCGGTAGAGCGCGGTGGTCTCAATCTGGACCGGCTGGAGGTTGTAGTAGCTGACCGCGACCGCGGCGGCGCGGACGAATTCCGGGTCGAGGTGGTTCTCGTTGCCGGCTTCGCCGAAGTGGACTTTCAGCCCGACCCGCTTCTTCGACTTGAGCGTGCTCAGGAAACCGGACGCCTCCAGTATCTGGCCGACCGCGGCCCGGGCCCGGTCGGCCGGGACGAAGTAGACCGTGGACTCGGCTACTGCCATACGCCCGGTACTTCCGCGCCGCAGAACCGGCACCGGCCATTGACGATTTCGGTGGCCTTGACGCTGTAACCGTGCCGCTCGACCAGGGTGCTGCCGCAGGCGGGGCAGGAAGTGCTTTCCCGCTTGTGCCCCGGGACGTTGCCGACGTAGACGAAGCGCAGGCCCTCCTCGTCGGCGATGGCGGCGGCCCGTTCCAGTGTCGCCACCGGGGTCGGCGGCGCATTCACGAGCCGGTAGGCGGGGCTGAAACGGGTGAAATGCAGCGGGACATCCGGGCCCAGGCTGTCGCGAACCCATCGGCACATGCGCCGGATGGTGGCCGTATCGTCGTTCAGGCCGGGGACGACGAGGTTGACGATTTCGAGATGGGTCCCGCTTTCGTGGACGATGCGGCACGCTTCCATGACCGGCGCGAGCGTCGAACCGCACACGTCCCGGTAGAAGTCGTCGGAGAACCCCTTGAGGTCAATCTTGATTGCATCGACCAGGCCGCACAACTCACGGAGCGGTTCCGGGTTGATGTACCCGCCGGTGACGACCGCGGTCCGGATTCCCTTGGGCCGGGCGAGGCGGGCGATGTCGCAGACGTACTCGTAGAACACCACCGGCTCCGAATAGGTCAGGCAGATTATCGGGGCCTTTTCCCGCTCCGCGATTGCGACCACGTCCGCGGGCGACAGGTCATAGGCCGGCAGGTCCTCGGGCCGGGACTGGGACAGCTCCCAGTTCTGGCAATACTTGCAGGCCTGGTTGCAGCCCGCGGTCGCGAGCGTGATCCGGGTCGCGCCGGGCAGGAAATGGAAGAACGGCGCCTTCTCAATCGGCTCCTTGCCGATGGTGCATGGATGCCCGTAGACCAGCGAGTAGAGCCGGCCGTCCGAGTTCTCGCGCACCCGGCACACGCCGCGCCCGCCCGGGGCGACGATGCACTGATGCGGGCAGAGCAGGCAGCGGACCATGTCGTGGTCGAGCTGCTCATAGTAGGCGGCTTCTTTGGTGGGGGTGAACTCGATCCGGGTCGGCACCAGTCCCTCGGTCGCCGGTGTCAGGGCGACGAGCAACAGCAGGGTCAGCAGGCGCAGCATCGGCTCAGGAGATGAGCAGGCCCAGCAACAGCCCGATGATTGCTCCCAGTCCGAAGATGCTGCCGATACCGCAGCCCACGAGCAACTTCGTGCGTCCGGGCGCGGCCAGCACGGCGTTGTAGTCGATGGTGACTTCGGCGACGCCGCCGCGCGGCACGTCGACGCGATAGGTGCCGACGTCGATTGCGGTCAGGGTCCAGACCGAGGACAGCTTCTCGCCGATGCCGCCGGTGCGGATGCTGGCGTAGATATTCTCCAGGCTGTCGTTCGAGACGATAGTCAGGATGCCGGCGCCGGCCTCGACCGGGAACTCGTCAATCGGCGTGCGGCCGAGATAGTCACCCTCGTAATAGACCTCGATTCCGGGCAGGGTCGAACGCACGGTCAGGTACCCGTCCGCGTCCAATGGCTGGCCGACAACCAGCAGAGCCAGGATACTGAAGATAATCATTGGGACACGATAGCCCAAGGTCTGCCGCTAGTCAACCGGTGTCTCGACACAAAGAACACGAAGGCAGAGAAACCACGGACGAACTCAGGGCGGCGAGGAATGAAGAGAGAGGAATGAGGAAGGAGGGATTCGTCATTCGGAGTCCTTGAATGGTCTTCAATCCTCGGTCCTCATTCCGGTCCGTCTGTTCCCCGGCTTCCTCAATCCTCAGTCCCGAATCCTCACTCCTTAGTCCGGGCCGTGGTCCGGACGGTGGGGAGGGCGACTCAGAGGGCAATGGGGAGGGCGACGGTCCGGGCGAAGGACTGGGTCAAGGGCTGGGCGACGTGGCCGGCGAGGAAGATGGCCGTGGGCCGGACCACGAGGGCCGCCATCGGCCCGACCGCCCGGGCGACCATGAGGAGGGCCGTGGAGTGGACGGCGGTCCTCACAACCGGGTGGGCCGTGGACAGGACCATGGGGAGGACCACGGACAGGGCCATGGGGTGGACCACGGACAGGGCCACGGGGTAGACCATCCGGGGAGCCACAGGGGGGGTCGTACCGGGGCTACCGATTTGCGTGACTTACGTGCTTTTTGCTCGAAAAGTGCGGCAAAACAGGGGGTTTCTGTAGATAGTTAATGAGGAGCGTCAAAACCTGGAGGCAGCGATGCCGCAATCCTACGCCATCTCGTGCACATGAGCCTCGACTGCTGGTGTGCGAAAGGCCTTGACCGGGAAGTCCTGCTGGCGATTGCGGCGGAGGTGTTTGGGGTGAGGGGCTAGGGACGAAATCCGGGCATTCGGGTCACGGACTCGACCGGCTGGCATCTTCGGCGCCTAGGCAACGGGGTGCAGTGCTCTAGGTGGTCTTCACGTTCTGTGTGCGAACCAATGGGAGCTACATAGATGAGTAGGCTTTTCTCGGATGCTCTCCATTAGCCTTGCTAGGTCGGGACGCGGCATCGCCTCTTGGTGTTTGACAACCACAGCCCTGAAAGCGGAGAATGCCTTGGGGTTCAGGTGGTTGGCTGCCAAGCAGAGAAGCACTGAAGGGAGCGTCATGTCACACGTGGGAATGCGTACGTTGCGCAGGCTAGCTACTCGGGAATCGCGGTAGGGAGATGTGAACCCAAGCTCCTTCATTGCATCATCGTTCAGCTCGGGCTGTTCATTTGTTGTCTGTGCGTGGAACACAGGGTGCATCGTTTGGTTCGGCGCGTAGTCGAAGTGCATACCGAGGACGAAACGCGGCTGATTCCCTGCAATCCGGTAGTAGGTCACGCGCACCGTGGATTTCTCAAGCACGCAGGTGCTTTCCGACTTGCGGATCGTCTCAAGAACCTGAACGAGTATGCTGAGACGGTTGGGTTGTTCCTTTCTTGAAGTCTGGTGTTCCTTCCACCGGTAGAGATGGAGGATTCCCTTGAAGGTGTCCACTCCTCCGGTGGGTGTGAACCAACTGGGGATGGGACGATGCTGCATGCCTTTCACCATAGCGTCGTCCTTGTTGCTGGCGTCCTCCAAGGCTGCAATCAGGGTATCGTAGGCCATCACGACCCTTCCAGGGAGTGGCACGGCTGAGGCGCTAAGTTAGAGCCAAGGCCCGATTTCCTGCCACTTTTCCGGGATGACTCGAGCTAGGTCAGCGCCCCTCGGAAACCAAGGCGGCCCGGTATCTGAGTTCTTGAGGCTCACGGGTTGCTTGGAGAGCATGCAGTAGTAGCCAGCCGAAACCTCTGGGTCGACCGAGCACTCGCTGCGGCGTACCTGTCTGTTGAGTTTCTTAACCGCAAGCTCCCGGCCGTCCGACAATCCGCTGCCAGCCACGATGTCATCGAGTTTGCCTCGCCACCACTGCGGACGTTCAGCCTCGGCAAATGGACCGCCGTACTGCGCGTCAGTGAACGGCTCTTGGATGTCGTGCTGCTTGAAGTCCTCCTCGTGTATGTTGAGGTAGCTGGCGGCCGCTACGAGATTCACGAGGACGCCTGGGTAGCGGAGGATGGAATCCCAGAGCCAGTAGCCCAGCGCGCAAGACAGCCGGCGGTGGTAGAGCGCGTCTTCCTCGTCTTTGTCCTTCTTCTTGATGCTCACAAGGCGATCTTGGTCTCCTGACGCGTAGAGGGCGATCTTGTCGGCATACTCTGGATGGTTTAGGATGTGGGCCATCAGAGCGCCCGGGGTTGTGCGGCCGCCTAGTTCGTTCAACGTACGGGGCATCCGTTCGGCAATGAAGGCGAATCCTACCGCGATTGATACCGCTTGCTCGGCGAGGTGCTGTTCCTGCCCTGGCTTGAAGTCGAGGCCGATGGATGCTTCCTGCTGTTTGGAGAGCCGGACGAAATCGACACTGCTGCCAGTCTCACCTCGGGCGTATCCGCACTCCGGGATGGCCAGCCTAGTTGCTGCGGCTCGGACTTGCTGTTCTGAGAGACCGCGATACTTGGGGGACAGGGACAAGTCATAGTCGGCAAGAATCAGGGTCGCGTCCTTGTACGTTTCTGCTGACAGGTCCGTCTCAATGCGGTCTTGGTAGACGCCTTCCAGATTCTGTTGTCCGCTTGGAGCGAATAGCAGAGCTTCGCCCTTGCCGGTCAGTGCATCATTGAGCGCCTCCAGGATCTTCTCTCTAGATCCCGGGTCATCTTCAAACAGGACGATTCGTATGCTCACAGGCTAGTCCTTTCGGTCCGGGAACACTACGCGAAAGCACGTTTTGTACTGGGGCGGTGCCGGCACAAGCGTGGCAGTACCGTTGTACTCAGCGGCGACCTGCCGGACCAGGGGGAGGCCCAGCCCCATCCCGGACCCAAGCGGGTTGCCTGCGTCTGATGTCGTCGTGTAGAGCGGCTCCCAGATTCGCTTCCGCATCTGCGGCGGGACGCCGATGCCGTTGTCCGCCACCTCGAGAACGTGTCTGCCTTTCTCATTCCACGCACGGAAGCAAACTCGTGGCTCTCGAATGCTCGAGCCTACCGGCAGTACGGCCTTGAGTGCGTTGGTGTACAGGTTCAACAGTATGCCGCCATACACCGCGACAGGTAGGGGCGGGGTCACTACGTCGTTTTCGATCTCATAGAGGACCTTCACATTTCTCTTGGCAGCGAAATCTCCGAATACCCCGAGAACGCGGCGGACCTGCGCAACGGCAGCAAGCCGCTCGTCTCTCTGCTCACGGGCTTTGCTGACGAACAACCTGCTGTATTGACGATAGGCCTTGAATCTGTCCAGGTGTTGACTCAGTTCGTTTGCCGGGTCAAGGAGCTCACGGTGTTCCCGTGACAGTGCCCGGACGAGTTCGACTGCCTCGCCAAGCCTATGCTCGGCTGCCTCGCTTTCGTGAGTCATGAAACCTGCCACAACGCCCAGCAGGCTCATGGTCAATAGACTGCTTCGGGCCTGTGCAGAGTACGTTTCCTGTTCCTCCAAGCGGTCCGCGAGGGTGCTGTAGTGCTTGACAAGGTTCGCCTTGTCACGAGACGTGAGCCCCGGGCTGGCCCGTATGGTCTCGATTACGTCTTGTATTTCTTCACGTGCCTTCTTTGCAGCCTCAGCTGCTTTCCTTTCCGCGAGGCGGTCCAGTTCGGCCTTGTCCTCTTTGGCGAGGAACTCAATCCCTGCTCTCACGTACTCGGTCAGCTGCTTGGACCCGGCGTTGTCTAGCAAGCCCCCGCGGTCCATAGCTGGAACCAGGTCGGTCTGCTCTTCGCTCTGCGAGGTCCGCTTGGATTCGATGAACACAGTGCCGACAAGCTGAAAGTTATAGGGCAGGAACAGGACTGGGTTCTCAGTAGGAATGCCTTTCAGGTGATCAAGAACCGGGAATAGGTCATTCGCGATGACGCTACGCCACTTGCGCATTCGATGGGCTCGGTCGAGATCGATACGTAGCCAGTCATCGTCCCCAAAGCCGTAGGGGCTCATCCTGAATCCGTGGTCGACGACACCTACCCCGCAGTTCTCCCGGACCCAATGCCAGGCCTTGCGGCCATCCACTTCCTTCTGCGCGAAGACACCGGCTCGCCTTGGGAAGTACCGGATGTCAGCGAAGATGCCTTTGGAAATCGCGGTCTTCACGTCCACCTTGAGCATGCTGGGTTTCTTCCTTGTTGGGTAGTGGACCCTGAACTCAAGCGCGTTGCCGTCCAGCTTGATCGTCAGCCGAGCCCAGTAGTTGTCGAGGACCAGTTTTGCCAAGTTCACGCCCTCAGCAGTGTCACCCTCTCCCGGTAGTATGACCTTGAAGCCTGGGTCCTTGTTCCCGCCGTGTGCGGTCGCGAGGAACTTGCCGGATTCCAGTACACGAAGGGGGGAAACCATGCGAAGGATGTTGCCGCGCAGTTGGCGCGACCGAGTGAAGGCCGTTGCGCTACGGAGCTTTGTGATAGTCAGGGTGGTGCCGGTTGGCGTGTCGTTGGGGACCCGTACGAGCTCATAGTCGACCTTGCCGCTGGATAGGTCGCCTACTTGGTCAAGCTGGGGCCAGTTGAATTCCGCAGTGAGCCGCGTACGACCATGCTCGGAGTCTCGCGCGGCCGACTCCAGCTTCAGGTAGTCGCCAAGATAGCGGACTGCGAAGCGCCCGATTCCCTTGGACCCGGTTAGTCGCCGTTTGAACCTAGGCGAGAACTCCTGCGCCAGCTTGCTGGGCGTCGCGATGCGCATCCACTTGTCCCGGAAATCACCGAAGGACATACCGTGTCCTGTGTCGGAGACTACGAGGGTTCGTTCCTTGTCTCTCACCTCTACTTTGCAGGTCGGCGAGTCGGCATCGAAGGCGTTCTTGATGAGTTCGACAAGCGCCACCTCAGGGCTGGCGACCAGGCGCAGCCCTAGTTCCTGGATGAGCCGTCCCTCAGCCGTGAAGGGGATCGTGCCCTTTTTCAGGACGCTATTCTGATTCTCGTTCTTCATGTTCGGTAAACTGGTTCAGTACCGCATTGAGCTGCCGAGGCTCGATTTTCTTCAGCGTTTTGGCGTGGGCCACCACCTGACCTGCGAAGTCAGTCTCCAAGAGGTAGTCCTGCAGCCTTCGGAGCGGGAGTCGCCGACTTGAGTGGATGCCGTATGTGGCTCCCACCGCGTGGGCACTGACCGAGTTGACCAGTACCTTCGGGCCGAACTCCGTGAAGCCGGAACTCACCAAGAGCTGGGGCGGTGCGTGAGGCACGAATCTGTACCATGGGGTCTGGTTTTGACAGGTCCGCGTCTGCCTGTCCTCCTCAGGAACCGACTCCAAGTAGTTGCTCAGTGCCGTGCTGTGCTTGGATTCGTACGAACGGACCAGCCAGCATCTCTGGCCGGCCCGGACGTAGTGCCTGTGGAAAGCGGCTCGCGTCAGTTGCCTTAGGCTGCCTGGCACACACCGAAGGGATGTCACACAAGGGGCCACGTCCTCCGCGTTGAGACCGTTGCGCTGGCGTTCGTCCTCAGTCAGGCAGAAGATGTTCTGAGAGCCCGGGCTGAGTCCGCGCAATGTCCAAGCTGCGCCGCGTCGGGCGTACTCCAGCACGCCGTTGGTTGCGTCCACCATGCCTGTGCGTCTACGCACAGTGAGGTCGGGCTGGATGTCGTAGTACTCCCAGTGCCCCTCGCGGTGTGCCTTGTCGATGATGCTGATTGAGGCGGTAGTGAGGACGCCGTCGAACACCGGCATGCAGAACCTGTAGACCGAGACATTCCATCTCTCCCGTTTGATGCACTGCCTGAGAGCGCGAGCAGAAGGGCGGGATACCCACTCGTAGGGTATGAGGAGCGCGACCAGCCCAGTGCTGTGGGTTTTCGCCAGCGCGAGTCCGAGGAAGTAGAGATACAGGTTGCAGTGCAGGTCCAGTTTCGTGTCCAGCAGCCGTCCCAATCTCGCTGCAGTTCGTTCCTTCCAAGGACTCTCAATCGAGTGGTGCCTGACGTAGGGGGGGTTGCCGATGCACCCGTCGTACTCGCCATCGACATGCAGGAAGACGCAGTCATGGATCAGTTCGCCGTTCACCGGAGACTGGGTCGCATCGACACATGCCTCGTCGATCTCGACGCCGACATAGCTGTTGTAGATTCCATTCTTGGCGAAGCGGCAGTCCCCGGCACCCATGTCTAGTATCCTGCCGAGCTGCTTACGGTGCGTGCCAACCAATCGCCAGAAGAGCGCCACAATGTCCGGAGGTGTCGCCACCTGTGACTCGCCAATGCTGTAGCCCCCCAGCGACCTCGGTTCGCGCTGCGAGAGCAGCCCGGTTACCGCAGAGGTAAGCAAGCCCGGGGTACTCCTCCGCTCCTTTTGTTCTGTTCTCCTGGCCACCGGGTTAGGCCATTCCTTTCTGTCGTTCATCTCCTGCGAGGATATCGGTGGCGGCAGGGTTGTCAACTGGCCGTCTGGACCGGGTCATTGCCTGTAACGACCAGCACGCTGGTCCAATGGCGCTTTGTTCTGAGTCTTGTGGTTCCGATTGTGGATTCCGGATTCGTGATTGGAGACTACGGAGAGCGAAATCCGCTCTGTCTGTGTCAGCCCGGTTGACCACTGAGTTCGTCCGTGTATATTCGGTCGGGCGTAGTTGTGGTTGTCGTAGCTCTAGCCAGGAGGATATGTTGGCCGAAACCAAACCTAACATGCACTTCGTCTGCACGCGGAGTGAAACTGTGCATGTTCGGGGACACGATCCCAATGCCGAGGACGGGATTGGGTCATGTCCCCGAGTCCGGGAGGAGTGTTGTGAATCGCGCTGATGAGTTCGTCCAGTTGTTCAACCAGTTGACGCAGTTGCTGCGGCGGAAGACGAAGTTGCGTCCCGGCACGCCCTTTCACGAACTGGTGCGGGAGACGGCCCGGTCGAACCCGGCGGTACGCAGGAGCGAGAGCGTGTTGCGGGATTTCGCGGAGCTGCGCAACGCCATTGTCCACTACCGCGAGTACCCGGAGAAGTACTGCGCCGAGCCGACCGAGGCGTCGCTGGCCCGGTTCCGCCGGCTGGTGGCGCTGCTCGGGACGCCGGGCCGCCTGATACCCGCACATCGCAAGGACGTGCGGGTGTTTCGGCCGGACGAGCCGTTTGTCGACGTGCTGACGTTCATGGACGAGATGGACTTCTCACAGGTGGTGGTGCGGCGGGACGGAGAGCACGTCCTGCTCACGGCCGAGGGAATCGCGGAATGGTTGAGGGCGCAGGCCCGCCTCGAGTGCCTGATTCTGCAGGAGCATACGGTCGGTGACGTGCTGAAGCGCGAGCGGGGCGAGAAGTCGGCGGTGTTAGGCCGGAACCGCACGGTTTACGACGCCATCGAGCTGTTTTCCCCGGAACACCGGGACGGGCATCCGCGTATCTACGCGGTGTTGATTACGCACAGCGGAAGGCGGCACGAGCGGCCGTTGGGGCTGGTGACCGTGTGGGACCTGCTGGAGGATGCCGGTGAGATGGTGTAGGTCACGCGCGGGGCTCACCGTGGTCGTGCTGGCGGGCGCGGTGCTGGTTGCAACCGCGTGTCGGGACGATAACTCGCTGCTGGTCATGTCGGCGCGGCGCGGCCGGAGCGAGGACGTGCGGCGCCTGCTGGCGGATGGCGTGCCGGTCGACGTCCGGGACGAGGAGTTCGGCGCGACCGCCCTGATGTGGGCGACGCACGACGGTCACGCCGAGACGGTTCGTATCCTGCTGGCGGGCGGGGCGGACGTCAATGCGTACGACACGCACCCGGAGTTCGGCGGCACGGCCTTGATGAAGGCGGCCACCGCCGGGCAGGTCGAGGTCGTGGACCTGCTGCTGGCGGCAGGCGCCGAGCCGGACGCGGTCGACGTCTGGGGTACGACCGCGCTGATGAAGGCGGTCTGGCGTGGGCACGCGGTCGTCGTTGGCCGGTTGCTGCAGGCCGGTGGGGACCCGGCGATTGCGGACGATGAAGGCAAGACCGCGCTGGACTACGCCCGCGAGGCGGGGCGGACCGAACTGGTCGAGGTGCTTTCCGCGGTCGTCGGTGGTGCCGTTTGCCCATGAGGCGGTGCGGCTGGCCGGGCGACGACCCGTTGATGGTGAAGTACCACGATACCGAGTGGGGCGTGCCGGTTCACGATGACCGCAAGCTGTTCGAGTTCCTGGTCCTGGACGCGTTCCAGGCGGGCCTGAGCTGGGCGATAGTCCTTCACAAGCGGGAGGCTTTCCGGAAGGCGTTCGCCGGTTTCGACCCGCAGAAGGTCGCGCGGTTCACCGAGCGGCGCATGGAGCGGCTTCGGGCTGACGCCGGCATTATCCGGAACCGTCTGAAGATCAAGGCGACCGTCAGCAACGCCCGGGCGTTCGGGGATATCCAA
>CBDUZK010000076.1:0-10086 GCA_965371675.1 uncultured bacterium
GATCCGCGGGCGACCCTGCTCCAGAACCAGCAGCCCGATTGCCGCCAGGTCGTTTTCGATGTCGTCGAGCTTGACCACGGCGCGAATTACCACCCGGTACAGTGCGCCTTCGAGCCCTTCGGTCACCACCCGGTACGACGAGACATAGCCCTTCGTCTGCGAGTAGATATTGTCGGAGATAAGCTGGAAATTCTCGACCCGGGTCTCGGAGCTGACGAAAGTGCCCACTCCCTGCTCGACCGCCTTGCGCAGCGCGTCGGCCAGCGCGTAGTCGCGTGCGATATCCGCGCCGCCCTGTGCCGGCAGCGCGGCCACGCCTTCAACCAGGACCTCGGTGCCCGCACCGCCGCTCACCACCACCTCGCCCGAACTGTCGGGCGCGGACTCCGGGGTAGACGACACGGAAGTCGGGGCATAGGCCGGGTAATAGCAGCCCGCGGCCAGGCATACGGTCAGCATCAACAGCCGGCGCATGCGTGCTCCTAGAGCAGGACCTTGAGCAGGAACCGGCCGATGCTCACTACGTACTTGAACCCTTCCTTCAGCCACCTGAGCTTGTCCGCGTCCTTGCCGGCGAGGATGATATCGGAGCCGAACTTCCCGGTGACCTCCCGGACCTTGAGCACGAGCGGGTTGCCGGAGAAATCGGACCGGGCCAGGACCTGGTCAAGGTCGCTGATGAACTGGAACGCGGCCTGCCCGCCCTGGCCGAGGTACGCCGCGTAGTCTTTGGTATCCAGCAGCAGGTTGCCGTTCGCGTCGTAAATCTTCGGGTACATCGCCGGCTTGAGCCCGGCCGCCACACCGTCGAACACGAGGCCGGAGTACTGCTCGAAGAACTCCCGCACCCTGGGCGGCACCGAACTCGCGGAGAGGTCTCCGCCGACTCCGCCCAGCACCGGCTGCAACGCATCACTCACGCCTTCGGCCCCGTACAGGTCCATCTCAAGCTCGACCTCGACGATGCCGGCAACCGAATCGTACTTCGCCGGCCCGCGCTGGCGCGCGCCCTTGATGAACCCCTCGACCCGCGTGTACACCACGTCGTAGTCGAGCATGAAGTTCTCGACCCTGGTGTCGGAATCAACCCGCACGCCCTTCACGATCTCCAGCAGGTTACGCTGGGCTACGACAACCGCGGCCCGCTCCGCCATCAACTTTGCCTGCGCCTTGTTGCGCGCGCCCGGGTCCATCACACCCGTGCCACGGGCCCGGACCGTGCGGTCCGACCAGTCGACCGCACCGCCCGGCACCCGCTCCACCACTTCATCCGGTCGGGCAAGCTTGGGCAGCGGCGGCGGCAGCTTGAACTCCTTCGGCGGCTCAAGTACCGGCTCGGTCGGCTGCTGTGGCGTTATGGTCGCGCTGCCGCGCACGCCGGTGGTCCCGGTGGCGCAGCCGAGCATGGTGGTCACGACGACACCCGCCAGCATCAGCAGGCTGGCAACGGAAATACCTCTCAATGTTCTCATGTCATACTCCTCTTGCGGCCGACTAGTTGCGTTTCAAGCCATACAATGCGGTTTCGAGCGCCATCCGCAGCGCGCCCTCGGCCCCCTCAAAATCCGAACCCTCGCCGACCGCCGAGTACAACACCTCGGAAGTCTCGACCGAAACGACCTTCACGTGCAGGGTCACGTCCCGCTGGGCCGGTTCATCGCTCCAGAAGTTATCGTGGACAACCCTGGTCACGTTCACGGTCATCACCGCCTCGGCGCCGAGCATCCGGCCCAGTTGCACCGCGGTACCGACGTCCACTACCCCGGTGTAGGAGAACTCCTGCTCACGCAGCAGGATATCCACCGTCGCCCGGTCCACGACTGTGAACCGGCCGGTGCGCATCAGAACCATGCCGGCGTAGTCGTACAGCCCGGCCGGCGGCGCTTCGCCTGCGCTGGCCGACGTGGTCGGCGGCAGGGCCGCCACCCGCCAGGTCGTCTTAGTGTCCAACGTCGGGGAAATCACGTAGTTGTGAGGCTGGTAGGCGGCAACCTGGGTTGTTGTCAGGCACCCGACACCGGTCAACACCAGCATGCAGCATCCTGCCAGACACAGAACGAATCTCGTCATGCAGCTTCTCCTTTCGACATCGTGTCAAGATTATCCGCCGCACCCGCCGAGTCAACCGACTCCACCCGGCTCCTCTGTATCATGGGCCCGCACGCGAAATCCGAGATTCCGCTCTATCATTCCGCATCTTGACATTTGCGTTTTGATATTTGACTCTTGCCTTCTCCTCCCGCATCTATCTGTGTTTATCTGTGGTCTTTCTCTTCTTTGTCCTTTCGGCTCCCGCCCGCACTTGCCCTGCGGCCGTTGATTCCTATACTGGCACTGTGTTACCCCGGCTCGAATTCCGCGCAGTCTCGCACCGCCGGGGTGGGCGTGCAGTACTGCACGACGTCAGCTTCCGGGTCGCCCCCGGCGAATGCTTCACGATTCTCGGGCCATCGGGCTCCGGCAAGACCAGCCTGCTGCGGCTCTGCAACCGGCTCGACGACCCGGCCACCGGCGAAATCCTGCTTGACGGCAAACTCCTGGCCGCGCTCGACCCGGTGTCGGTGCGCCGCCGGGTCGGCATGGTATTCCAGACCCCGGTGATGCTCGGTGGAACCGTTGCCGACAACATCGCCTACGGCGCGATGCTCGCCGGACGCAGCATCGACCCGGCGGTGCTGCTCGAACAGGTCGGCCTGAATCCCGACCTGGCGAGTCGGAACGCCGCCGAGCTTTCGCTCGGACAGCAGCAGCGGGTGGAACTGGCCCGGGTCCTGGCCAACGAGCCCGAAATCCTGCTGCTCGACGAACCCACGTCCGGTCTCGACATCGCCTCGTCCCGGCGCATCCTCGAGCTCATCTCGGCCCTGCGTCAGGACCTCGGCATCACCATCATCTTCGTCACGCACCTGCTCGATCAGGCCGAACACCTCGCCGACCGTGTCGGACTGCTGGTCGATGGCAGGCTCGGGCGCGTCGCCGACAAAACGGCATTCTTCAGCGGCAGCCGGGCCGAACTCGAACGCCTGTTCGCGGAGTAACACGATGAGCTTCATCCACATATCGCTGCTCAACCTGTCCCTGACGCTCGTCTTTGTCGCCTTCGCCCTGCTCTTCTCCTGGCGCAACCGGCTGCGGCTCGGGAAGGACATCCTGGTCGGCGCGGCCCGCACCGCCCTGCAATTGACCGCGGCCGGGTTCATCCTCAAGTTCGTATTCAACCTCGACCTCTGGTACGTAACGCTCATCGTTCTCACCGGGATGATTATCGCTGCCGGGTTCGGCGCGATGGGCCGGCTGGACCTGAAAGGAACACGGATGTTCGGCGTGCTGGTCGTCAGCATCGCCGGCTGCGCGGTGCTCGGGCTTGCCTTCCTGCTCGCGGTCGTGGTCCGGGTCGAACCGTGGTACAACCCGCGCTACGTCATCCCGGTCGCCGGCATGGTCGTCGGCAACAGCATGACCGCCGCCGCCCTCTGCCTGAACCGGTTCCATTCCGAACTCAGGCTACGCCGGGCCGAAATCGAAGCCCGGCTCGCGCTCGGCGCGACCTCGACCCAGGCGGCCGCCGGCGCCGCGCGCGCGGCGGCCCGGGCTGCCGCCATTCCCGTGCTCGCCAGCCTGGCGACCGTCGGCATGGTATCGCTGCCGGGAATGATGACCGGCCAGATTCTCGCCGGCGTGGACCCCACCCAGGCAATCCGGTACCAGATTGCCATCATGTACGTGCTGCTCGCGACGAAGATGGCCACCGCCGTGCTCGCGGTGAAACTGGCCCGCCACCTGTTCTTCACCCCGGCCCACCAGCTCCGGCCCGAATCGCCCGCCCCGAACAACCGCTGACGGTCGGCCGCGAAATCCAAGGGACAGTTCCAGCCGGGCAAGGTACAGTCCCGGATTCCGCTCCGTCCTTCCGCATTCGGCATTCTGCACTCCACATTCTGACTTCTTCATTCTTCACTCTCCTCTTGGCGTTCTTGGCGGTTCACTTCCTCCTTCCTTTCTCCTCTCTCCTCTCTCCTTGCCCTCGCGGGTTGACAAGCGGCCGGTCACCGGGCATGATGAGGTGTGGCTCGGTGCCGCTGGGTTGCGCAATTAAACCGGAGGAATCATGATTTGGCACTACAATTGTCCCAACTGCGGCCAGGAACTGGACATCGACTGGGATTACCACAACAAAGAACTCACCTGCCCCGCCTGCACGACCGCCCATTACCCGCCCACCCCGCTGGAAGACCACTACGCCTGGTTCGGCGGCGACCACTGGCCCCACGAAATCGAGAAGGACGTCATCAGCCTGCGCGGAGCCACCTGTGATGTGCCGGGCTGCTACAACGAACACGACTTGCTCGTGACCCGCAAGCCGACCATCCATGGCGGCCGGGTGTCGATCGACAATCTCATCCCGATGTGCTCCTACCACGCCCGGCTCAAAGGCGAACAGGACTACGAAACGTGGGTCCGAGACCTGTCACCCGAGGAGCGGGCCGGTGGCGCGCCCACGGTCGAGATGACCTTCACCGACAAGCGACCGGAAGCCGAACCGCCATCACAGCCGGACCTGCCCGGCTCATCCTCCGGCGCGGCCGTACCGCTCTGCGGACAGGCGCTGCTCGACACCGGCCCGCCGCCCGGGATGCACCGGGTCTGCGCCATGCCGTTCCCGCCCGGCTCCTTCCGCCAGCTCGTTTTCCACTACCGGTGCCTGTTCCGGAAGAACGGCACCTGCCGCGTGTTGCTCGCCGCCTGGCCCGACACCGTATCCCCGGACTGGTCGCAGGGAATCGAACACCCGGATGTCCTGCTCACCGTCCGGCAGTACGAAGGGACCCGGGACACGTCCATCGCCGCCCGGCTCGAACTCGACCTGCCCGTGATTGACAAAGACACGTGGATTGCGGCTGCATTCATCGAGGATTCCGACGCCCACCCGCTCGTCCAGGACTACCTGCTCTACGGGATAAGATAAGAAACGGACCGGGCCGGGCGTCAGTCGCGGAACAGGGCCCGCACTTCGGCCACGACCGTATTCGCCGGCACTTCCGTCTGCTCCCCGGTCGCGAGGTCCTTCAACGCGCACGCCCCCCTGGCCGCCTCGTCCGGGCCGATGATGACGCAGCACGCGGCCTGCGCCGCGTCCGCGGACCGGAACTGGCGCTTCGGCCGGGTCGCGTCGAAGTCCATCCGGGCCGGGACCCCGCTCGCCCGCAGCTTCCCGAGCACATCGACCGCGGCCGCCTTCTCCGCGTCGGTCATGTACACCACGAACGCCAGGTGCCGCCGCCCCGGCTCCGGCCGCTCCGGCATCGCCAGCATCGTCCGCTCCACGCCCAAGGCGAACCCGATTGCCGGCGTCGCCGGCCCGCCGAACTCCTCGACCAGGTAATCATACCGGCCGCCGCCGCCCAGGCTGTCCTGGGCCCCGAGCCGGTCCGACACGTACTCGAACGTCGTCCGGTTGTAGTAGTCCAAGCCTCGCACCAGCCGGTCATTCAACTCGTACTCCAGCCCCTGCCGGTCGAGCGCGGCCCGCACCCCGTCGAAATGCTCGACGCACTCCGCACACAGGTGCTCACGCGGCCTCGGCGCGTCCACGAACACCGCCTGGCACGACTTGTTCTTGCAGTCCAGCGCCCGCAGCGGGTTGCGCTCGGTCCGCGCCCGGCAATCCTCGCACAACTCCTCCCGGTGCGCGGTCAGGAACTTCACCAGCAACTCCCGGTATGCGGGCCGGCAATCGCGGCACCCGGTCGAATTGAGCTGTACCCTGCAATCCACGATGCCCAGGTCGGCGAAGAACCAGTTGCCCAGGACAATCACCTCCGCGTCGACCTCCGGCGACCGCTCGCCCAGCACCTCCACCCCGAGCTGGTTGAACTCACGGAACCGACCCTTCTGGGGCCGCCCGTACCGGAAATACGGGCCGAGATAGAACAGCCTTGCCGGCAAGCGCAGCTTCCCTTCGAGCACCGCGCGCACCACGCCCGCGGTTCCCTCCGGCCGCAGGGTCAGGCTTCGCCCGCCCCGGTCCTCGAACGTGTACATCTCCTTGGTCACCACGTCCGACCCGGTGCCCGAAGACCGCACAAACACGTCCGTATGCTCGAACGTCGGGATGATTACCTCCCGGAAACCGCAACTGCGGACCGCGTGCCGGAACACGTGCTCCACCTGCCGCAGCCGCTCGGCCGCGTCCGGCAGGAAATCCTGCGTACCCTTGGGCCGGGACTGCTTCGCGCCGCTCATGTTCGCCGCAGCCTGAACGCCGCCTCGCCGCACAACGCCCCGAGCACCACCCCGATTACGTTCGCGTACAACTCCACCCGGTCAAACGTCCGGTGCGGAACCTTCTTCTGCGCGTACTCCAGCCCGATTGCGAACGGCACCGTGAATACCAGTGAAAACCAGGGCAGGGCCGACTGCGCCAGCACGCCCAACACCGTGAACATGCCCGTGTGCGCCACCTTGTCGAACCCGCGCCCGAACAGGGACCGGTCCTGCTGCATCGGGACCAGCAGGGCCGCGCTCGTCAGCACCACCCACACCACGAAAGCAACCCACGCCACCCGCCGGCCACGTCTCACTTCCGGATGATTTCCTTCACCCGCATCAGGCGGGTCAGCGCGCTCCGCTCATTCTCGGCCAGCTTCAGGGCGATGAACTTCACCGCCTCCTGGATATCCGGAATCAGGACAAACTCAAGCGCGTTCACCCGGCGCCTGGTCTTCTCCAGCTCGGAAGCCAGCAGCTCCAGCGTCTTCTCCTTCTCGGCCAGGACCAGGAGCGAATCCAGCAGCCCGTCCAGCGCCATCAGGGCGAAATCCAGCTCGCCCGACGTCGTCGCGAAACCATAACACCGCATCCGGCCCGATATCTCCTTCTTGAACACCGGCACCTTGATATTCAGGATGTTCCGCGTCTCGACCTGGACCGACACCTTCCGGGTCGGCAGCATCACCGCCTCGTCCAGGTACTTCGGCTCGAACGCATTCCGCGCCACCGCGAACCGGCCCAGGACCCGGCCGGTCTCCGCCTCAGCCTTCGTCCGGTGCTTCCGCACCTCCTTGATCAGGTCCAGAATCTGGCGCATCAGCTCTTCCTGCTTGTCTTTCAACAGCTTATGCCCCCGCCGCGCGACCGCCAGCCGCTTCCGCAGCTTCATCATCTGCATCCGGGTAGCCGAAACCTGCATCTTCATGGGTCGCTTAGTGTAGAAACCCGCCCCGCCAAGTCAAGCAGCCCCGTCCCGACGGGGACATAGCCCAATCCCGTCCCCGAGCCCCCACGAAGAAGAGAAGAACCACGGATAAACACAGATAAACACGGATTAGAGAGAAGTGCCAGGAAGAAAACTTGTTACTGCGAGCGAAACGAAAGGCAAACACCAAGTGCACGAAGAAAACGGAAGTCAGAACTCGGCATTCGCAATTCGTCATTCGGCATTGGGATAGCCGCCAAGATCGCCAAGGCCGCAGAGCAGGACAGAGGTTTCACCACGAAGACACAAAGAGCACAAAGAAGTCAGGAGTCAGAGTGCAGAATGCAGAAGTCCGAACGCGCAACCCGCAATTCGACACTCGGCATTCGCCATTCGCACTTCCAGTCAATCACCAATCTAGAATCTGAAATCAAACAGGACGGCGGGGACGCCGCACCTACCGGGTAACAGTGCTTCTCGGCTCCTGGTCTGCCACTTGGTGATCTTGGCTTGGTGCCTTGGTGTTGAAATCCCTGTGTCGGTTTTCGCCCCGGGGGCTCCATTGACAGCCTGCCGAGTTGGGTCTAGACTCAATTGATGGTTAGTGTTCGTGACACGCTTGAAGCAAAGGCTCAAGGTTGTGGCATCTAGACGACTGGTCTTCCGGGTCCACGCTCTCCAGCGCATGTTTCAGCGCGGGATCACGGTTGAGGATGTGCGTCTGACAATTGCCGAAGGTGAACTGGTAGAAGACTATCCGGACGACATGCCGTATCCCAGCCAGCTGATTCTGGGATGGCGGGATGCCCGACCGGTTCATGTAGTGTTGGCGCACAACCACGACGATGATGAGACCATTGTGATAACCGCGTACGAACCCGACCCTGACCAGTGGAACGCCGGGTTCAAGAGGAGAAGACGATGAAGTGTGTGGTCTGCAAGCAGGCCGAGACGCAGCCGGGAACTACTACGGTCACGCTCGAACGTGACGGGCTGACGCTGGTATTCAAGAACGTGCCGGCACAGGTTTGCCCGAACTGCGGCGAAGACTACGTTGACGAGAAGGCAACGAAGCAACTGCTCAGAATTGCGGAAGAGACGGCCAAGTCGGGTACGCAGGTCGAAATCCGCAGTTACGTAGCGGTCTAGCCCGGCCGGGAACAGAACCCGGAACAATGCAGACTACGGCAGGTCCTCTGTCGTTCAGCATTCTCCCAAACTCGCCATTCGGCATTCACACTTTCAGTCAATCACCAATCTACAATCCGGAATCCGGACGGTGGGCCGGTCGAGGTGGCCGTATCGACGGTGACAAACTGTGCCATGCCTCTTGACAGCTCTGCGGCACGGCCTAGGATTTCTTCGAGTACAGAAAAGGAGGAACCATGAGATGCAGAGTAGCTATTGCCCTGGCAGTTCTGCTGGCCTGCGTGCCGGCCCTCGTCCAGGCGGCAATGATTCTTCTCCCGCCGGCGGAGCTTGATGCCGGAGCCGATGTCATCCTGAGCGGCACCGTGACCGCATCGAACAGTTCCTGGGATGACTTCCGCCGCGCCATCCATACCGACGTAGCGGTGACCACGGACAGGTATGACAAGGGCAGCGGCCCGCTTGAGATTGTCCTGCGCGTGCCGGGCGGCGAGGTCGGCGACATCGGAATGCTTGTCGAGGACTTCCCGACATTCACGATCGGTGACCACGTGACACTGCACCTGACCAGCACGAACGAACCGGCGGTCTATCGGCTCCACGGGGCATGGCAGGGCGTATCCGGCGCGGGGGTCGACGCTCGCGGTGGCAAGAAACCGCGCACGCCCAAACTCTACTCGTACAGCGGCCACCATCGCGAACCGGCGAGCTGCCACTACCACACCAACACCGGTCTGCCCGGAGACTGGACCACCGCGATTCAGAACGGGACAGGAGCCTGGAATGCGGCCGGTTCGGCGTTTAGGTTCCATTACAGCGGGACGACGAGCAGGAGTGGCCCGGAGTATGACGGCACGAACGTCGTGACCCGAACGAACATGGGCTCGGGCGGCATCCTGGCTCAGAATACGTACTGGTACCTTCGCAGGGGCAAGCTGGTGCTCGAGAACGACATCGTGTTCAACACCTACTACCCGTGGTCCACGGATGGGAATCCTTCAGCCTACGACGTTCAGGGCATCGCCACGCACGAACTCGGGCATAGCCTGGTGCTCAATGACCTGTACAAGTCGTTCCAGAGCGAAATGACGATGTATGGGTACGCCGGCATCGGTGAAACCAAGAAGCGGACACTCGAGTCCGGGGACCGTGACGGCATCGTGCGCATCTACGGCGCGGGCGACGCCGGCGCTGTGACTCCAGTCACCGCGCCCGCAGCAGTGGACTGAGCCCGCCGCGCCTCAACAACCGGGGCGTCGGAAAACATCCGACGCCCCGATATCCTGGATTGCCGCTTCAGGCCCGGTTCAAAGGAACCGGGTATTGATTCCGGCCTAGGCCTTGGACTTCTTTTTCTTCTTCTTGTCCTTGATCTGCTTCTTACTCTTCGGTTTCTTCTTGGTGTCTTTGGTCCTCTGCTCTTTGCTGGCCATTCCTGCTCCTTCCGTTCAAACGGTACATTTCGGAACGCCGTAGTCGGCTCCCCGGTGGGCGAAGCCGGACATGCTGACCGCAACAGCAGTCCATGTCGCCCGAATTGTACCCCCTCTTTGATACTCTTTCAACGAACAGCGAAAGCCAGATTCCGCACTTCGGCACTCGCACTTCCCCAATGGTCTGCAATCACCAATCCCCAATCTGAACTCGGATGGTGGGGCGGCCAGCGGTTGGGCACAAAACGGCTAACGTGGGGCTGTTGAAGAACCCTTGACATGATTCGGCATTCGGATACACTCTAGCAT
>CBDUZK010000077.1:0-9940 GCA_965371675.1 uncultured bacterium
CACAACCAGTTCGAGCAGGTCTGGAACTGGTGGTGCGACCACGGCCCGTATGAGTCGGTTGACACTCGAATCCGGGACATGAACGGCAACGGGTACAACGACCTGGTGGCCAGCGGCAGCTTCAAGACCTCGTTCTTCGAGGTCGAAGCGGTGCGGGTACTGTACCCGAACGGCGGTGAAGAGCTTGCGGCCGGTGACACCTGCCGGGTCCGGTGGCAGACGTTCACGCCGCCTGAGTGCGACTCGGTGTCGCTGTTCCTGATGACCGACACGGTGGTGCGCCAAGGCGAGTGGTTCTGGGACCTGGACACCGTCGTCACCGGGCTGGCGCCGGACGAGAGCAGTTATGCCTGGGTCGTGCCCGATACGGTGCTGGACGCGGCCTGGATTGTGGCAATTGCCTATGGCCCGGGCTGGCAGCACGACCTCTCGGACACGCCTTTCCGGATCGTGCCGGCCGGGGTCAAGGAAACAGGTCCTTCGGCCTGGCAGCGTTGGACACCGCAGACCGTGCTGCGCGGCGCGCTGCCGGTGCCCGAGGGCATCCGCGCGCTACTGCTCGACATCACCGGCCGACAGGTGATGGAGCTTCGGCCGGGCGAGAATGATGTGCGACACCTGGCGCCCGGGGTGTACTTCATCAAAGAGCATTCAGCAGTCGGTATACAGTATTCAGGGCGGCCAGCCGCGAGCCGTGAGCCGTCGGCGGTCCGCAAGGTCGTGATTCAGCGCTGAAAATCGTCCACATCACCATCATCGGACTGCTCGTTCTGACCGGCAATGCCCAAGCCTGGGAACCCGGCATGGCGATACCAGTCCGAAGGCAAGGTCAGCTCCTCACTGGCCATCGGTGCCGGCGGCACGGTCTATGTCGACGCCCCGTCGGGCAAGTGCCACATCTATCACGATGCCTTGACTGAGTCCCCGGTCTCCGACCCGTTCGAGCTGGACAACGCGCCGGCCACCCAACTCCGCCTGGTCCACGGCTCAATGTCCCGCAGTGAATCGCGAACCGAGTACCAATCCGGCCGCAGTTCGTCCACCCCGGCGCCCGACGCCAAGGCAACGGCCGGGCACTGGACATCGCGGCCTGACGATGTAATATTGTCCGGTCGGTTTCATCAGATGAAGTACTTGGTTACAGTCCTGCTGCTGGTCGTGTGCAGCATCCTCCCGGCCCAGGAGGGCGCGCGCTACCTTATCCTCTGCCGTGACGAGTACGTCCCCGCGATTCGCCCCCTTGCCGAATGGAAACACGCGACCGGCCTGCGCACGAAAATCGTCCCGTTGTCCGAAGTCGGCGCGGACACCGCCTCGGTCCACGAGTACATCCTCGACGCCTGGACCAACTGGCCGGTGCGGCCGGAGTACATCCTGCTGGTAGCGCACCCATCCTACATGCGCGCCAAGATCCACGGCCGCGGCTCGTCGATGGTCTACTCGGACAACTACTTCGGCGACCTCGCCGGTGACTTCCGGGCCGAAATCCCGACCGGCCGGTTCCCGATCCGGTCCGTAACCCAGTGCGAGCTGATGGTGGCCAAGACCCTGATGTATGAGCAGACCCCGCCGCTCGCCGACTCGCTCTGGATGCGCCGCCTGACCACGGTCGTGCGCGAAGACTACGACCCGCCCGACGATTCGATCTACTGGCAGAACGCACGGTACGCCGCAACGCTTGCCCGCACCAACGGGTTTGTCAGTTGCGACTCCCTGTCCCGGGCCCGATACCATGACTACAACGACGTGGTTCAGTCAATCGACAACGGCACCGGCATCGTCATGTACCGCGGTTCGGGTACCGGGAACTGGCGCTCGCCGTTCAACGTCAATCCGGCTCAGTGCGTGAACAACAACCGACTCCCGATCATACTGTCCATCACCTGCGCCATGATGGCGCTGGACCCGTACGACTCAATGGTCGGCAGCGCCTGGGTCAAGACCGGTACGACCGGAAACCTGCGCGGCGCGGTCGCCTTCTTCGGCAACACGCGGCTCGACTCCGACGTCGCACCGAAGCGTAGCGCAGTCGCACGCGGGTTCTTCAACGGCCTGTTCAGCGAGGGCGCGTATCGAATCGGGAATGCCATGCTCCGCGCCAAACAGCAACTCTACGACGAGTTCCCCGGGGACTCGGTGGCGAAGGCCGACTATCGCGGGTTCAACCTGTTCGGCGACCCGGCCCTGCCGATCTGGACCGCGACCCCGCGCCGGCTCGACGTCAACCACCCGGCCCAGGTCCGACCTGAACCCCAATCCCTCGTGGTCGCCGTGCGCCACGCCGGCGCCCCGGTTCCCGGTGCGTACGTCTGCGCGTCAATGGACTCGACCGTGTACGCATTCGACTCCACCGATGCCACCGGCCGGATGGAGCTGTCCATCAGCCCGATCGACACCGGCCTGCTCCGGCTCGTGGTCACCGGCCGCAACCTGTATCCGTACGACGCCGACATCCACGTCACCAACAGCAGTGGAATCATCGCGACACCCGCCCCCGGGTTCGGCCCGGCCCGACTGAACGCATTCCCGTCCGCGTTCACGACTCAGACCCGGCTCAATTGGTTCGCACCCGCGGCCCGACGACCAACGCTGGTAATCCGTTCGGCTGCCGGGCGGTGCGTGCGTACGCTCGCCGCATCCGGCTCATCCGTGGTATGGAACGGACTCGATGACAACGGCCGACCCGCAGGCCCGGGCGTCTACTTCGCCGCGCTCACCGACCAGGACCATGCTCTGACCCGCACCCGGCTCACCCGGCTCCGCTAGTCGGGCTTCCCGACTTCCAGCACGAACACTTCCGGCGGCCCGGTCGTGTGTACAGTCCGGTATCGACCCGGCTGCTCGTGCAGGACCGGTATCAGGAAGAACCGCGCGGTCTCGGTCCAGGTGAAATCCTCCAGCAACACGTAGTCGCTGCGGTCAATCGCCGCCTGCACCCGGGTCCGGTCGTTCGTGAACGGGTAGCCCTGAGACCGCCGGCCCGAGACGAAATACACAAACTCCGGCTTCCGGGCAAGCACAACCGCGTCGTTCGCCGTGTTGTCCCGCAGCCATTCGCACGCCTGGAAGTACCGCCGCCAGCCCGCGCTGTACCCCGCGTACCGGTCACCGCGTAGATAGCGCAGGTTGTCCGGAATCGCCTTCGCGGCCAGGATCCCGACCGCAACCAGGTTCAACAGCACAATAGCGGTGGCCGCGACCGGGACCAGCCGCTTCCACTTCAATCGCTGCTCGATGCTCGACAACCCGAAAAACACGTACACCGCGAACAGGGGAAACAGCGGCACCGCGAACCGTTCCCCGCTCCACACCACCGGCCACGCCAACAAAAGAAGGAACCCCAGCACCGCGTACGGCGCGAGCACGGTCCAGCGCCGGGCCCGACTCCAGAACCCGACCTTCAGCAGGACGAACACAACCAGCCCCGCAACCCAGGCCACCGGCCCGGCCTTCAACACGGCAAGGAATCCTTTCGACAACACCTCGAACAGGTACTTGACGAGATTGTGGCCGACCCGGACCGCGAAACCCATGAATCCAATCCGGCCGAATTCCGCCACGTACGGGTCCCGGGCCAGCAGGTGCTCGAAGTAACCCGGCCCCCCACCTGCGTGCAGGTTCCGCACCTGCCACGGCACGAACGCGGCCGCGAACATGATCAGCAGCCCGGCAAGGTTCCAGAACCGCCGCTTGATCACCAGGTGTATGACCAGTGCCAGCACAAGCGCGATCCCGGCCGTGCGTAACAACATGCCCGCCACCGCCAGCGCGGTCCCAATCCACCACCCGGCTTCGCTGTCGTCCTGCTCTCCCCTGAGCAGAAAATACAACGCGCCCATCGACACGCACAGGAACGGCATCTCGGTTAACACCCGGTACCCGGCAATCGCGAACATCGGCATCGACACCACGACCGCCATCACCCACTTCGCCCGGTCCCCGAGCACCCGGCGCATGACCAGGAACACGAACACCATCGCACCGAACCCGGACAGCGCAATCAACAGCTTCGCCGCGATGACGCTCATCCCACCGCATGCAAGAAACAGGAACGACAACAACACCGGCAGTCCGAACGGGTACTGCACGTGCGCCGGCGCGCCCGGCAGGTACAGGTTCAGGTATCCCTGCCCGGTCCGCAGCGACTCGCCGAGCAGCATGTACACCACGTTATCCCCACCGGTATCCGGCTTCGGGTCGAACAGAAACAGGGAAAGCAGGAGATACACACCGAGAAACAACAGCAGCCACTTCCAGCCCGGCTTCGATATCGAAGAGGAACTCACACCGCACTATAGGCCCGCCCGAGGCCCGGGTCAACGCCGGGACGTTGACAACCGCCCGTCGGTTTCCTATGCTGCGCAGATGGTCCGCACGAACGAATCCGAATCCCGGTTCACGGTCCGCGAGGCAGCCATCGTCGCAATCATCCTCCTGCCCTTCTTCTATTGGCTGGTCCGCCAGGTAAACGCCGACCTCTGGTACGACGAGGTATTCACCCTGACCAACTACGTGCTCGTCCCGCTGAACCGCACCGTCACCGACTACTCGTTCCCGAACAACCACGTATTCGCCAACCTGCTCAACAACGGCTGGCTGCAACTGCTCGGGGTCCGGGAAATCGGCCCCCTGCTCGACCGGCCCTGGCTGATCCGGATCCTGCCGCTCGCGGCGACACTCGGCACACTCACCTACGTCTACCTCACCGGCCGCCGTTTCCTCGGCCGGTTCCAGGCCCGGGTCGCGCTGGTCGTGCTGACCACCACCCTGCCCTTCTTCAACTTCGCGCTCCAGGTCCGCGGCTTCTCGCTGAGCATGCTGTTCATCACCGCGCTGGTCTACCGCACGCTCGCCTGGGAACAGAACCGCCGCTGGTATCACGCGGTCCGGGTCGTGGTCGCGACCACGCTCGCACTCTACACGATCCCGCTCAACCTGTACGCAATCCTTGCGCTTGGCGGGTTCCTCGCGGTCGCCGGCATCATCGTGCGCGGACGGCCGCGCAGGTCCCGGCTCACCGCCGCCGGGCTGATGCTCGGAGGGACCCTGCTCGCCCTGCTCTTCTACGTGCCGGTTCTCGGCCCGCTGTTCGGCAACCGGTTCGTTGCGAGCCACGGCCTGTTCCACCTGCCGACCCTGTTCCGCACCCTGCCGCTCGTGCTCCACTACTTCATCTCCTGGCGCTACCTGCTGGTTATCATAGTCGCCGTCGGCATCATCCCCATCCTCGCCCGTCGCGCACCCGTGGCCCGCCGCAGAGTCGCAATCCTGCTCCTTACCACCCTGCTCGTCCCGTTCCTGCTCAGCTTCGTGCGCGGGGACCGGCCCTGGCTCCGCGTGTTCGTCAACCTCACACCGGTACTCGCCCTGCTCGTCGGGCTGTCCGCCGGGTTCCTCGAAACCGCGGTTCCGGCCTTCCGCCGCCGGGCCTGGCTCGCGCTCCTGATTCTGCTCGTCTACTGCCAGGGCACGTTCGCCGTCACCCGGCTCCACGTCCGCTACCGACTCGCGCAGGACATCGGCCTCGGCTCCAAGTCCCAGGACATCTTCTACAGCTACTACCAGGAGCACTACCATCCGCGCGCACTGGCCCGCGAACTGGCGGCCCGGATCAGGGAACAATCCGGACCGACAGTCCTGCTCGACTTCGACCAGGCCGCACTCCCGGTCTACCTCGAACACGCGGGCATCAAATGGCACGCCCGGGACGCACTCGCCCCGCTGATTGCGAACCGCGACCGGGTCTACGTGGTGACCGCGTTCCCGAACCGGTTCCGGGCCGAGATGCGCCGCGGTTTTCCGCACATCACGGTCGAGCAGTTGAACTCCGGCCCGCGCTTCCACGCAACCTTCCGACTCACTCCCTGAATGATCGGCGAAATCCAGACCCGGCTCTTCCCCTGACCCGCGCGACCCGACGTTGCATCCGGCCCGGATACGCCTATCATCACGCAAGACTGAAAGGAGCTACCTGTGAAGCGTACTGTGATTGGAACCCTTGCGGCACTCCTGCCGCTCCTGCTGCTTGTGGGACTCGGCTGCGAGGAAGTCATCCGCAGCTTCGAGGCCCAGTTGTCCGGGTCCTGGATCATCCCGCCGGTCACGACCGCGGCCACCGGCACCGCGATCATCAACCTCGACGCGGGTGACACCGAAGTCAACTACAAGCTCACCGTGGAAGACATCGAGAACGTCGCCTCGGCCTACATCTACCTCGCCCCGTCCGGCCAGGCCGGCGAAATCATCGCGGACCTGTATCCCGGGCCGACCAAACCGGGTCCGTTCTCCGGCGTGCTGGCGGAGAACAGCCTGCGCGTCGCCGACCTCAAGGGCCCGCTCGCCGGCGAACCGATGAGCCGGATGATTGCGGTCCTGCGCGCCGGCAGCACGTACGTACAGGTCAACACCGATTCGTTCCCGAACGGCGAAATCCGCGGCCAGATTCGCTGACCGCTGCCGCCCGGGCACCGGGCGACCATTGACAGGCCCGGGCATCTCCCGTATCCTTCCGGCCAACTGACCGAAAGGAAACGTATGCGCTATTGCCCGTCGTGTGGAACCGAGAATCCCGACAACCGGCAGTACTGTTCCGAATGCCACACCCGCCTGCCGGGTACGACCAAATCCGCCGCAGACCCCCACAAGGAGACCACGGTCCTGCGCACGGCTCCGACCACGAAGCTCACGCCGGATTCCACCGGGCTCAGTGACCGCAAACTGAGCACCGCGAGCCTGGTGCTCGGCATCATCGGCCTCGGCATCCCGGCCATCATCACCGGCGCCATCGCCCTCACGCAACATCGTCCCGGCAGCCGCCGCGCGCTGACCGGGGTCATCCTCGGGGGCATCGGAACCGTTGTGCTGCTCGTGCTGGCCTTCGGCGGGAAGGGTGAGCAGCCCCTGGATAGTCCCCTCATCCCCGGCCACACCGCCGGCTGGGCGCGAACCGTTGCCGCGCACTGCAACCGGCTCGAAGCGCAGGCCGACCGGACCGGCCGCATACTCGGCGTCCTCGGCGCCCAGGAAATCAAACCGATCTACGTGGCGCTCGATGGCATTCGCTTCGACCTCGATGACCTCGACTCGTTCGAAGACCAGGAGGAACTGCATGAGTTACGCGACGACATCATCGCCCGGCTCGAACGCGCCGAGAAGTTCCTCGCTCACTGGTAGCCGCCCCTTCCACTTGACGCGGACCGGACCGGCGTCATAATCCCGCGTGTACCGTCGGAGTATATGGTAGAAGGAGATTCCCGGATGAAAGCAGCCGTCCTGCTCATCACCGCGGCCCTGCTCACTACGGCCGCTCCGGCCCAGGACCGGTCAGAACCCGCAACTCCGGACTCTGCCGGTTCCGCGGCCCTGCTCGACCCGCTCGACCCGGCCGCTGGTGACTTCCTCGACCTCAGCCTCGACTCGCTCGAACGCACGGCCCGCGAAGCGTACCAGGCCGGCAACTACCAACTCGCGGCCCGCACCTACCTTGGTATCCTGGCCCGCAACGTCACCGACGACGGCTCAATCTACAACCTCGCCTGCTGCTACGGGCTGATGGGCGAACCGGAACTCGCGGCCCGGTATCTGGTGCGCGCGTTCCGCGCCGGGTTCGACGACGTCGCCCACGTCAATCGCGACCCGGACTTCGCGCCGGTCCGGGGCAAGGAACGGTTCGATGAAGTAGTGGACAGCATCGCGACCGCGGCCGAAACCAGGGAAGCGGAACTCGGCGCCGCGTTCCGTATCGCCGCGCCCGCCCTGCTCAAGTACCGCCTGCACCTGCCCGCGACCTACGACTCGACGCTGGCCTGCCCGCTGCTCGTCGGCCTGCACGGACTCGGCAGCAGCGCGGACCGGTTCGCCCGGTTGTGGAGCCGGTTCGACGAGCCCGACTTCATCTACGCCATACCCCAGGCTCCGTACCCGTTCTCCGTCGGCACCGATGTCGGCTACTCATGGTACACCCGGGTTCGTGAAGACCCTGCGGCCACGACCCGATCCCGGCTCATGACCGAAGAGTACATTCTCGACGTCGTCCGCGACGTCACGGAACGCTACAACGTCTCCGACGTCTACCTGCTCGGCTTCTCTCAAGGGTGCGCGTTCACCTACGCCACCGCGATCCGCAACCCGGGGCCGTTCACGGGCCTCATCTGTTTCGGCGGCTGGCTCGACACCGACTGGCTGAGCGAAACCGACATCCGGGCCGCGGACGACCTGCGCGTGCTCATCGTCCACGGCCGGCAGGACACCGGGGTCGACTACGAAAACGGCACCGACGCCCGGGACCTGCTCAAACGCCACGGCTACGACGTCACTTTCGTCGACTTCGACGGTGGCCACCGCATACCCGCGGAACACCTCAAGCTGGCGGTCGAGTGGATGCAGCGCTGACCTTGACCGGACCGGCGGCGCGTCGATTGACACCCGGACCGAACGACCTATATTAGGGCCGGATCGTACCATCATATCGGAGGAACGACTGTCATGAAGAAACTGCTGCTGTTGTGCTCTGTCGCCGCGCTGCTGCTAGTCGGCTGCGGTGACAAGGACTCCCCCGGGCTCAAGCTCGACCCGCCGGAATGGGCCCGCACTGAAACCAGCCGGTACCAGGTGCTGCTGGCCGGCGAGCCGTCGGGCGAACACGTCCTGCAACTGGACCGGACCGTATTCGAAGGCGTCGAAGTGCTGCAACTCGTCGCGCGCACCAGTGTGACGATACCCGGAGCAGAAACGACCGACTCGACCTGGCTGGTCATGCACCGCGACAACCTGCGGCCGATCCGCTCGGTCCGCAGCATCGTGTCGGGAATGGGCAACCTCGGCGCGGACGTCCTGTACTCGAAGAACCAGGCCCGGGTCATTGCGATGACCACGGACGGGGAACAGACGGCCGACGTGCCGATCAGCCCGTTCGACTTCGACAACGAGCAGATTACCACCCTGCTGCGGGCACTGCCGCTCAAGCTCAACGTCATCACCGGGTTCAACTCGCTCGTCGGCATCGGCGGCGCCGTCATCCCGGTCGAAGCCGTTCTGCTCGACACGCAAACCATAACCGTGCCTGCGGGCGAGTTCAAGTGCAATCACATCCAGGTGACGATTGCCGGTCAGAACCTCGGACTCTGGTACGAAACCGACGGCAAGCGCCGGATGATCCGCTACGCTGTGGCTGCCTCCGAACTGGTAATGGAACTGATGCCGTCGACCACCTCGGAACCGGAATCATCCAGTTGATTGCGCCCGCCCGGAATCGAACCCGGGTCAATGCGGTTGACGCCTGAAGCGCCGGTGCTACAATACCCGCCGCGATGAAGAAGTTCCTGCTCCATGAGCCGGTCGAACTGACCACCCCGGCCGGACACCGGTTCCGCATCATCCGTCACTTCTGCAAAGGCTGTCGCATCTGCGTCGAGTTCTGCCCGACCCGGACCCTTGACCTCGACGACCGGTTCAAGGTGATAGTCGCCCACCCGGAGAAGTGCATCGGCTGCCGGATGTGCGAACTCCGCTGCCCGGACCTCGCCATCTACGTAACCAAAGCGGACAAGCAGGCGTCCGCGACCAGGGACTGATCCATGGCCCGGTTTCAACTCCTCTCCGGCAACGAAGCCTGCGCGCGCGGCGCGATTGCGGCCGGTATGAAGTTCTTCGCCGGATACCCGATAACCCCGTCAACTGAAATCGCGGAATACCTAGCCCGGGAACTGCCCGGAATCGGCGGCACCTTTGTCCAGATGGAAGACGAAATCGGCTCGATCTGCTGCATGAACGGCGCGACCGCCGCTGGCCTCAAGGCGATGACCGCCACCTCCGGCCCCGGCTTCTCGCTGATGCAGGAAGGCCTCGGCTACTCGGCCATCGCCGAACTCCCCTGCCTGGTCGTCAACGTCATGCGCGGCGGCCCTGCGACCGGTTCCCCGACCCGGTCGGCCCAGGCCGA
>CBDUZK010000078.1:0-9667 GCA_965371675.1 uncultured bacterium
TCGCGGTCAGCTCACCCGAGCCTTCCAGCACGGCCCATTCGACCCGGTAGTCCGAACCCCGGAACGCCCACAGACCTTTCTGAGCCGTAACTGCCGGCCTGAGCTTGTCTGCCGGGTAGGTTCCGGTTTCCACATACGCGGTGTCGAAACCCCGGTTCGGTATCCCGATTTCGAGGTCGAGCTTCAGTTCCTGGCCGTTGAACACCGGCACCGACAGTGATGCCGCGTCGCCGACCGCGTAGGTAAACGCCGTCGTGTCGATTGTCAGTTCGCCGTCCGGGTCGGTCACTAAGTACCGGTAATCGGTCTGGCTCCCACCGACGTACTCCGGTTCAAGGAAGCGCAGCCTGTACCGGGTCGCGGTCACCTCGAACGGTATCACCACGGTCGACGTCACCGCCAGGCCCGGATTCGTAGTGTCACCGACCACGGTCTGCACCTCGGTCACCGGCTGCTCATAGTTCTCCGGGTTCCACCGCGGCACCGACGACCAGTTGGCCACGATGCCGGACCGCAGCACCAGCGTATCCCAGGCAACCGGGTTGCCGGCGGAGTCGCGCTCGGTCGTGACGTAGTTCCAGTCGTACGCGGTCGCGCAGTAGTAGTAGGCATAGCCGTTGACCACGTTGTCGTCGAGGACGCTGTAGGAAACACCTGTATCCTCGGCCTTGATCCACAGGCTGTCGGCAATCGAGCTGTCGCCCGCGGGCGGGTACTCGAACACGATGCTGTCCGCCTTGTCGATCTGGGTCAGGATGCTCCAGTCGTTGCCGTTGTTGGCCGACTTGTAGATGATGTAGCCTTGGAAGTCGTACTCTTTGTACATCGGGTCGTAGCCCGGGCTCGAAGTGTCACCGGCCACCTTGGTCCAGTAGGCGTCCGGGGTAACCTCGGGCAGGTTGTCCCAGACAATCCGGACCTGGTTGTCGCCCGGCACCATCGTGATGTTGGGCGTGACCGGCGGTCCGGGCAGGAGCCAGCCCTGGTCATAGATGAACTGGGCGTTGTTCGCCAGCCGGGCCAGGTGCACGAGCGAGTCGTTGTAGAGCGACCGCCGGTGTTCCCATGTCTCACCCCAGCCGCCGTACGGGGCCGCGATGCAGGCGACAATCAGCACCTCGACCTGACCGGGGGCGAGGTTGAACGGCCCGGAGCACTGGACGAACCGCTTGTCGGCCGGCGCGACGTCAATCGAGTCGTACGGGCTGAACACGCCGGTCCGGTAGTCGTAGCCGGCCATCGTCAGGTACTGGGCCTGGTCGGTCACCGGGTCGATGTCGATGGTGAACTTCTTGAACGCCGACATGCCGATCGGGTTGCCTTCCGGGTCCTTCGGGCTTTCGAGGAACTTGTAGGCCACGACGCCCGGGGTTCCTTCTTCCCACTGGCCGCGTGCGTTCTGGACCTCGATGTTGTCGTTGTCGCCGACGAACCCGACGTTCTCGACCCAGCCGACACCGGCCACCGAGTCGTTAAGCAGGGTGCCGACCATGTCGTCGTCGTGGACGCCCACGTCCGGGTCCATCAACGCGCCCATGTAGCAGTTGAACAGCGTATCGTCACCCGTGTTGCGGGCCTTGTAGACGATGAAGAAGATATCCTGGTTCGAGGGGTAGTTCCACGCGTAGATCGTCTGGTAGATCTCGACCTCTTGCGGGTAGCCGGGCGCGATGTGGTTGTCCTCCCCGAGGTCGGAGTACACGCACCACATGTCCTGCAGCGAGAACGCGTCCGCCGGCACCAGGCTGGTATCCACGTCCGGCCAGCGGTCGGGCGGTGGCGGCCAGTCGCTCGGGAAGACGTACATCCGGTCGTCCTGGCTGCCGGCGCCTTCGGCCACGTGGCGCGCCGCGAACGGCGACATCTCGGAGCCGCCCGAGTTCGGGTTGTAGCCGAACGTCACCAGCGTATCCACCTTGTCGTCGCCCCGGGGCTTCAGGCTGCCGAACCAGAGGCCGGCCCCGAAGATGTAGTAGTTCAGTCTCGGCTGGGGCCAGGAGCCGCCCGCTTCGCCGTTGCCGCGGGTCGGGTCGTAGCCGTAGCGGCCGTCATTGTGGAACGGGCAGCGCCACCGGTTGATGTTGAGCCATTCCATGTCGTAGACCCGCTGGGCCGGGGGCGGCGTGGTCGCCGTCCTGGCCAGGCCGGTGCTGACGGCACCGAACAGCATCACGAGCAGCAGCCCGCCCGTTATCAGTGTTCTGTTACGAAGCATCCGTCCTCCTTAGAACGACAGGCTCACGCCGACGCGAATCTGCCGCGGCGAGCCGTAGTAGGTCGGCGGGTCGTACCGGTCGGAATAGGCAACCAGGTACGATTGGTAGGACTCGTACTGGGAGATGTAGCCGTCGTGGTCGTAGTCGCGGGCGGGATGGTAGTAGAAGTCGCCGAACGCGACGCCGCCGCTGAACTCACCGATTGTGATCTTGCGACCGGTGTAGTCGGGCAGACCGGTAGCCGAGTGCACATTGGTGATGACGGTTGCGTCGAGCAGGTTCGAGATGTCGCAGGTGAACGACAGGCCGAGTCCGCCGAGGTTGAAGTCCTTGCCGAACCGCGTATTGATCGTCATGATGTCGGGCAGCCGGGCCGAGTTCTCCGGCCCGGTCGGGTTCCCGCGCGTGTCGGTCGGCGTGTACGGCGTGCCGGTCCCGTAGCTGAAGACGCCCGAGACGTCGAAGTCACCCGGGAAGGCGAACGTCAGGTCCGCGTGGACCGAGTGCCGCTGGTCCTGGTCCAGGAAGTAGTCGATCTTGTACGGCTGGCTCCGCTGGTACTGGGTGAAGGCGTCGGACGCGGTGCCCTTGGCAATCTGGAACGTGTAGCCGAGCCGGGAGGACCAGTAGCTGTCCAGCACCTTGGTCAGCGTCGCCTCGAACCCCTGGATCCGGGCATACTCGACGTTGTAGAACATCGAGTACGGCTGCGGCAGCGCCTGCACCACCCGGATTCCGGACAGGTCGAACACGTCCTTGTAGAACGCGGTCACGTCGAACGCGAAGATGTCCGACAACTGGGCGTCGAACCCGAGCTCGTAGGCGATGGTCTTCTCCGCCGACATATCGGCGTTGCCCACAATCAGGTTGCCCCGGCCCCGGAGCTCGGCCGCGCTCTTGTCCGCGTAGGTATACAGGTTGCTGAACATCGGGTTCTTGAAGAAGTGCCCGTAGCTGAACCGGAACTTTATCCGCTCGGTAACCGGGTAGCTGATGCCGAGCCGGGGCGAGAGCCGCCACTTGGCCAGCACCGGCAGCATGCTGTCGGAGATTTCCGGCCGGGCGCCGAGGCTCTCCGGGAACGCGCGGACCCTGGCCTTGGAGTCGAGGTAGTCGAGCCGGAGACCGGCGCGGACCACCAGGTCCTCGAAGTCGGCCTTGTCCTGCAGGTAGCCGGCGACCACCAGCGGCTTGTAGTTGAACGCATCCCAGAACGGGTTCGGGTCCCAGGGCAGCGAGTTCTCGAACACCGAAATCGAGTACTGGGTTATGTGCAGCCCGGTCTTTATCTCGTGGACCTTGTCCATCGTCTTGGTGAAGTCGAACTTGCCCAGGTAATGGGTCGTGGCCCGGTAGTGCCAGGACCGGTTGTCGCCTTCGGAGACGAACAGCCCGGCGACCCCGTACGGGTACTGGGTCAGGGCGTAACTGGTGATGAAGTTGTGCTCACCCGGGTGGCCGTAGATCTGGTTCGCCTCGCGGTCGAGCCAGTAGGAGCGGTACAGGTTCAACACCGCCTGTTCCTGGCTCCGGCTGATCTTCTCCTCCGGGACGCCCTCGAGCTCATCGTGGGCCGCGAACTTCTCCCAGTCAAACACCCAGTCCTCGCCGCGGAAGAGGAACCGCGGCCAGATCCCGGTGCTGCGCATCAGCCCCCAGAAACCGGTGGTGTCGTCCGCTTCGGCGTTGAAGTTGCGCACCGCGCGCATCAACGAAGTCGCGAAGGCGCCGACCTTGGCCTCGTACACCGTGGTCGGGTCCAGCATGTGGTTGATCGTGAAGTTGCCCTTGTAGGACGTCACCCGGTTGGCGTACAGCCCGTCGAGGTTGAAACTCCACGTGTGCGAGTAGCTCCGCCACTGGTAGTTCGAATGGTGGCCGTCGAGCGTGAACTTCAGCCCTTCCCTGGAAAGGAAGAACCCCTTCGGCATCTGCGCGGTCAGCTTACCCTCGATCGCGTACTCGCCGCGCGGCGCCCGGTTCGTGGTGTACCGGTCTTTGCCGTCGTCGTCGGTCCGGAAATACTCGGTCGAGAGGAAGTAACGCAACCGGGGAACCGGGGTCGGACCGCCGATGCTGAACGACAGCCGGTTGTAGCCGTGATTGTAGTCGGCGTCCGGGAACACCTCGTCGGTCAGGTATCGGATCCGGCCCGTGGTCCTGCGGCCGCCCTCCTTGGTGACCGCCTTGATGATGCCGGACATCGCCGAGCCGTACTCGGCGTCGAAACCACCGGTGATGACCACCACCGACTGCAGGTTGTCGGTCGTCGGCTTCGGGCTCGACCAGAGCGTGCCGTAGACCTTGTCCTGCGCCGCCACGCCGTCGACCAGGTACGACACGTCATCGAACCGCCCGCCGCGGATGAACGTGTGGCTCCCGCTCTGACTGATGCCGGCCTGCATGCCGACCAGGTCGGAAAGCTGGGTCACCGGCAGCCGCTTGAACTGCTCATCGGTGATGATGCGCTCGATGCTGACCGTCCCGCGCTTCACCAGCTCGACCTTCGCGGCCCGGACCTCGATCCTGAGGCCGACGTCGACCACCGTCTCGGACAGCCTGAAGTCGACCGTCACGGTCTGGTCCTGGACCACCAGCACATCGGTCACGGTCATCGGGTTGTACCGGATGTACGACGCGGTGATCTTGTACCGGCCGGGCGGCACATTGATGATCTGGAAGCGGCCGTTCATGTCGGTCGCCGCGCCCAGCTCGGTCTCCTCGACCACCACGTTGGCGAATGCCAGCACCTCGCCGCTCTTTTTGTCGCTGACCCGGCCGGCAATCACGCCGGTGTTGGCGGCGAACGCCGCGCTGCTCACCAGCACGACCAGCAGAATGATCGTGAGGCGCAGAGTGTTGCTTGTTCTCATGTTCGCCTCCTATTCAGGTTCAACCACGTTTATCGCTATGCCCCAGATGACCGAGACATAACCGCCCGATACTGCCGGGCTGTTCTCCAGCCGGTCGCCCTCGACCTCGAAGAACACCTCGATCGGTATCTGGGCGATGAACAACCGCTGCACGCCGGCCGGGCCGACGAGACACACCTTGTCCGACGAACTCCACTCGTGCCGCTCGCCGTTGTAGTAAAGGTAGTTGCCCGCGTCGAGCACGGTCGTCGCCAGGCTCGGGATGTAGATGCTGTCGCCGACGTTGAAAGTCGGCAACTCCGCCGGCGTGTAGAACCGCTGGATGCCGTGCTCGCTCGTATCCGGCCGCAGCGTTATCTCCACGGTCGTATCCGGCCCGGCCAGGTCCAGGAAAGCCAGGTACGGCGCGTCGTCGGAGTTCGGCGCGTAGAACCGCGTGCCGCCCGACACCTTCCACAACTCCCACTCGCCGTCGGTCTTCTTGAACACGGCGCCGCCCGACATCGAGCCGGAGAGCGTCTTCGTGACCACCTGGTCGAGACTCGTGAACACCGAATCGTAGAGCTGGAGCACCAGGGTCTCGCCCGGCGACGGGAAGAACATCGTATCGTGCAGGAACTTCGTGACGCTGACCGCCTGGATGTCGAACCAGCCCGGAATCGACTCCACCACGGTCACGGTCGCGCTCGTCTCCTGCACCCAGACCGTATCGTCGCCGGTCACCTCGGCCAGCGTGTCGATGGTCGCGATGAACGAGAACTCCAGGTCGAACGAATCGGCGAAGAACGCATGCTGGAACCCGTCATAGCGGAACCGCTGCTTGAACGGGTTCTCCGCGATTTCGGACCGCAGCCGGGTGAACGTGGTTCCCGGCATGACGGTGTCGCACTCCAGCAACGTCGCCTCGTCGAACTTCGACTCAAACATCGATTTATGGAAATTCACCGCCGCGGTCAGCGCGGTCGAGTCCTCGGGACTCGGCTCCCAGAAACCCTCCGGGGGCATCCGGCCGCAGCCGAAATAGCCCGCGGACACAAGCAGACCGAGCCCCAGGACGACCGCCATCAGGCGCCCGCGCCAAAGCCTGGTAGAACTTGGCTTCATCTTGCCTCCTTTTGCCATATCCGACTCCGGCGCGACCGACTCCGCGCGCGCCGGGCTCAAAACAGCACAACCGTAACCGACAACCTGCACCCCGTCCACCGACCCATCCAGACAGTTGCAGGAAATCTAAACCATATGCACCGCCTGTCAAGCCACACCTGCAATCCGGTGCTCGACGAAATCGGCCGGCCGCCGCACGACGCACTCCATCATTCGACATTCGTCATTCGCAATTCGACATTCCCATCTGTGTTCATCCGTGTTCATCCGTGGTTTCTCTCCTCCCTCCCCTCTCCTCCCCGCCATTGACAAACCCGTCCCGTCGCCTACCATGAAACCAGAATGGCGGTTATGGAAACTCTGACATCGGCCCTGCAGCCGCTCGGTCGCGAGCACGCCCGCAAGGTCGCGCTGCTCAACCACTCCATCTCGCGCGAGCTCGGCATCGAACCCCTCCGTTCAATCGAAGACGCGGTCCGGCTCTTCGACACTCCGTGGCTTGAAGACGGCGCCGGCCTGGCAATGGAAACCGACGGCAGGCTCGCCGGCTTCGGCTGGGCCCGGGACCTCGCATGGGCCGGCGACAACTACATACACGTCGGGCTTTTCCTTGCCCGCGGCCACCGCGAACCGGAAGCCCACCGCGAACTCACCGAGCCACTGCTCGAACTCGCCCGCGACATCGGTCGCCGCCACGGCCGGACCCACGCGCTCGCCTTCTACGTCAGCGTCGATACCATCCACCCGCCAATCCTGCGCGGGCTCGGGTTCCGCGACCACCCCACCATGCTCATCGGCTTCCGCCACGACCTCCGCCACATCCCGGAAATACCGGTCCCGCCCGGGGTCCGGATTCGTCCGGCCCGGCTCGCGGAAGAAAAGGCCGCCCTCATGCGGCTTGGCCGGGAAGCATTCGCGGGCGAAGGCAGCCCGCTCCACGAAGACTACTGGGACATGCTGCTCGGGGAACAAACACCACGCAAACCCGGGTTCACCCTCGTCGCCGAAGACTCAAACGGACCGGTCGGATACATCATCGCCGGCGCGACCGAAGCCCCGCGCAGGACAATCCAGGTCATCGAAACCGCGGTCAGCCGCCCCGCACGCAACCGCGGCATCGGGTCCGCCCTGTTCACCCACATACTCCGGCACGCCCGGTCCCGACACCTCACCGCAGTCTACTCCGGAACCTTCAGCACCGCCCGCACCGCGCTGCTCCACTGGCGCTGCGGCTTCCGGCCCGACGCCGCCCGCACCTACTACTACCTCACAAGACCACTCCTCGGGTAGTCCGACCTGCCGCGAACGCGAAGGACCGGGTTACCCCGGCCCTTCGCCCGTCTCCGTCCTGCGGGAATTCAGTAGCGCACGATCTTCGCGGTCACGCTACGGCCACCGCCGGTGATGCACACCAGGTACGCGCCCGCGGTCAACCGCTTCGGCAGCGCCAGCATGTGCCGCCCGGCCGCATACTCCCGCCGCGCCAGGCGCCCAACCTGTCGCCCGTCCGGCGTGAACACCTGCATTTCGACCACGGTCGAACGCGCCAGCGCCAGTTCGACTCCACTGCCGGTCCCGCGCACCGCGAGCGCGGGCTGCGGCTGCACACCGCCGCCCTGTTCGATGCCCACCCCGGTTGTATCCCAGCAAATCGAATCAAACAACACTTCAATCGGCTGGAACGGCATGATATCGTACGCGGGACGACAGACCGTATCTTCCATCATCCACTCACACCAGGGCATGGAGTCCCACAGCGGCTCCTGCGGCTCGACGCACTGCGGTCGGTTGCCCATCGGATCCAGGGTCGCCAGGTGGAAGTCATCGCCCCCGCCGAGATTGTTGTAGCTGTCGCTCCAGCCGGCAACCGCGTACCCGCCGCCCGCAAGCTCGAGCAGCGGCAGCGGCACGTCCGACTGCAGGCCGGGGTCGTACGGACTCGGGTGCGACCGACACCACATCGGCATGCCCATCGGGTCCAGCTTCAGAATCAGGAAGTTCGGGTTCGGTATCCCGGGCCCGACACTGGTGGTCGGCCCGCACAAGACCGTGCCGCCGTCCACGGTCGCGGCCAGGGAACGGTCATCCAGCACCTGTTCGTCGCCGGCCGGCCAGCCGTAGGTCCGCGAGAACACCGGCGCGCCGCCGAGCGCGAACTGGGCCAGGAACATATCGTCCTTCGCGCCCGGACTCGTACCGAAGCTGCGCGTGAGTCCGGCGACGCAGATGTTGAACTGCAGGTCAACCGCCACCGAACGCGCTTCATCGTTGCCGACCTCGGCCCCCGCGATACGCACCCACTGGATGTTGCCGGCTTGGTCCAGCTTCAGCACGAACGAGTCGTACATGGCCGGGCCCAACACTTTCGCCCGGCCCACGACCGCGTACCCGGTATCCGGGGTCTGGACGATTGAGAGCCCTTCGTCTTCCTGGTGATTCGGCGCCATCCAGTACGTCCGCATCCACTGTATCATGCCCTGCGGATCAAGCTTCATCACGAACACATTCGGATACGGGGCCGGGCCGAAACTATGAGTCCGGCCGGTGACAACGAAACCCTGGTCCATCGTCTCGTAAATCGAATACGCCTTATCGTCAGCCGTGCCGCCGTACACCCGGCTCCAGACCAGGGCTCCGCTCTGGTCCAGCTTGAACACGATGATGTTCCGGTTCGGGATACCCGGGCCGTAACTCCGGGTCCAGCCGGTCATCACGTAAGTCTGGTCATGAGCCCGGACCATCGACAACACCTCCTCGTCGTCGGCCCCGGACGACACCACCGACCACAACGGGAACCCCGCCGGGTCGGTCTTGACCACGAGCACGTTGGACTTGGCCGGGGCGCCGACCCCGTAGCTCTTTGTCCAGCCCGCCATGCAGAAGCCCGGGTCCACGCCTTCGACCAGCGCATGAACCTGCTCATCCTGCGGCCCGCCATACAGGCATACCGGCAGCGGCTGGGCGAACACAACACCCAGTCCTACGGTCAGGGCAACTACGATTACGTTACGGTTCATCAGGACCTCCTTTTATGTAACACTGCGCGTACGGATTACGGTCATGGCCAGATTATATTCACCATCCGTGCCACGGGCTTCAATCCCGCCAACTGTCGCAACCACAGACCTTACGCGCAAAGCACCGCCGCCGGTGTCACCGCCGATGTGGCAGATGTGTGCCAGGGCCTGGCCGCGTCGGCGGGGACATGACCCAATCCCGTCCTCGGCATTGGGATCGTGTCCCCGGCCGCCCGGAGCCGAAGAGAAGGATGAGGATAGAGGGAGGAAATGACCAAGGTCCAAGCCCCAATGACCAAAGAGGACGAGAAAACCGCCAAGAACGCCAAGGGCGGGGACATGACCCAATCCCGTCCTCGGCATTGGGATCGTGTCCCCGGCTACCAAGAGGGCAAGAGTCAACCACGGATAAACACAGATAAACACGGATGGCGGAAGTGATATGGAGTGCGGCCGC
>CBDUZK010000079.1:0-9635 GCA_965371675.1 uncultured bacterium
GCCGGCTAGGAATCGGTGCGCTCCAGTCAGAGGTATCTCCGTCACCCCAGTCGAATCTGTAGCTGATGCTGTCGTTGTCAGGATCAGTCGTCGAAGTCCCGAACCCATAGGAGGACCCGACGCAACCTCTTGATGGCCCCTGTGGAACCGAAGGAACGAATGGAGCACCTATTGCAGTCTCGAACGGGTCCGACCACTCAGACAAGGTCCCGCTGACATCCCTGGCCTGAGCCCCGACATAATACATGCCGGAACGTGACCAAGAATGGCTCATGGAATCAGGATTCCCGCTTATGCTGTACCTTGCAGTCCAGAATGATGTATCACCGTCGCCCCAATCGAATCTGTATATAACATCTTCGTTCTCTGGGTCTTCGGCCAGAGCTACAAAAGTGTACGTGCTGTCTACAGCACCGACGGAGGAACCGGATATGACTGCGAGATTGCGAGGCGGCTCGTTCCTCTTACAGCCCAAAGGAAACAGGTTCAGTAGCAAGAGAACAATTGCCAAGGAGGCAGTACGTCTTCTACTCATCGTTGGCCAGCATACTAGGTAGGTGAGCGCTGTCAAGCCGCACCCTCACTGCACGACGGCCTTGCGCGTCCCCGCGCAGCCGCGCCGCCTGACACCCTCCACCCCGCCCGCCTTGACGCTCAGCCACCCACCTCCTATACTGCCGCTGCACATGCCCGACTCCCGCAAACGGAAACGCACGCCCGGCCGCCGTCGAGTCCCGGGCTATGTCCTGCCTGTCCTTGCCATTGCCCTGGCGCTCCTCGTCCGGCTGTGGTTCATCATCGAGCTGCGCGGACACCCCTTTTCGCTCCTGTCCCCGCACGTGGTCGATTCCTGGTACTACCACAACCGGGCACTGGCAATCCTCGCCGGCGACTTCTGGGGAACCGAGGTGTTCTTCCTCCGGCCACTCTATTCCTACCTGCTTGCCCTGGTCTACGCGGTGTTCGGTCATGGAAATGTACTCTGGGTCCAGTTGCTGCAGGCGGTCATGGCCGGTACATCCTGCCTGCTGCTGTTCGATTCGACCCGCCGGATGTTCGGCCGCGCCGCTGCGGCCGTCGCCGCATTCGGCTTCGCGCTCTGCGGCATCCTCGTATTCTACACCGGCGCCCTGCTCTACGTCGAACTCACCATCCTGTTCTCACTTCTTACGGTCTGGCTCGTGCTGGTCGCCGGTCTTCGCTGGTGGCGCTGGTTCCTGGCCGGCATATCGTTCGGCCTGCTCACGATCTGCCGTCCCGAGTTTCTCCTGCTCCTGCCCGTCTTCGTCGTTATCCTCGCTCTCCGGCGCACCCGGCTCGGCCTTCTCGCAATCATGGCCGGGGCCGCGGTCGCCGTCATCGCGACTGTCCCGGTGCGCAACCTGGTTGTCGCCCGCGACCCGGTGCTGTTCACCGCCCACTCCGGGTTCAACTTCTACTATGGCAACAACGCGGCCGCGGATGGAACCTGGCAGCCCGCTCCCGAACTCGAAACCACAGCCGGTTTCTCGCACACGCGCCTGAAACGCACCGGCAGGATCATCGACGGTCGCACGGTGCCGTGGTCGCAGGCATCGAGTCACTGGCTGGGCCGGGGACTGCGTTACCTCACCGCGCATCCCGGTCGCGCGCTCGAACTCGCCGGTCGGAAGCTCCTGCTGTTCTGCGCCGGGTACGAAGTCCCGAGCAACTACTACCCGGAAACGGCACGCGCCGTGTCGGTTGCGCTCCGACTCGCATTCGTCGGCTTCGCGCTCGTATTCGCCTTCGGGGTGCTCGGCATGGTCCGGGCCTGGCGCTACCGGGACCGGGCGTGGCCCGCGTACCTCGTGGTTGGCCTCCACCTGCTGTCCGCCGTCGCTTTCTACGTCATGTCGCGGCTGCGCGCGCCGGTAATCCCGCTCCTGTTCATGTTCGCCGGGTTCGCGGTCGCCGAACTCACGACCGCGGTCCGGGCCCGACGCCGCCGAACGGTTGTACTCGGGTTGCTGCTGGTCACCGGGCTCTTCATCGGTTCCCTGCTTGCGCCCGCCGACCGCGCCGGGTACTCATCCCAGGCCTGGACCCAACTCGGCAATATCCACCTGGCACACCGGCAGCCGAAACCGGCCATGGATGCCTTCCGCCGCGCGATTAATGCCAACCCTGACAACCCGGGCGCACGGTACAGCCTGCTCATCCTGCTCGCCGGTTCGGGCCGGGCCCGGGAAGCCGAAGAACAGTACGTGGAAATCGCCCGGCGGGCCGGCACCGACCCGCGCCTCGCCCCAATCGTACACATGGCCGCGGCCCGCGTCGCAATCATCCGGCGCGATTTCGCCACCGCCACCACGCGCTACCATCAGGCGATTGCCGCCGACCCGGGCAACGCGGAACCCTGGTACATGCTCGGCCTGGTCTACGTCTCAATCGACAGCCTAGACCAGGCCCGTCGCGCCCTTTCCCGCGCCGTGGAAATCGACCCGGCGCACAGCGAAGCCCGCGCCGTACTCGCACGACTGGCCGGACGTCGATGAACCCGGTGGAGACTGCCTGACGTGCCCGGCATCGAACCCACTCATCACTGGAACCTGCCCGAATCAACGTCCAGCGTCGCGCCGGACCTAGCACGTTCACTCGACGTCCCCGAACTCGGCCTGCGCCTGCTCGAACGCCGGGGCCTCGTGACCGGGGATGCTATCCGCGACTACCTCGACCCGTCACCCGCACGCCTCCACAAGCCCGACACCCTACCCGATATCAAACCGGCGACCGACCGCATCGCGGCCGCGGTCACAGGCAGCGAGCGCATCTGCATCCACGGCGACTACGACGTCGACGGCATCACCGGCACCGTGCTGCTGGTCACCGTGCTCCGCCGGCTCGGTGCCGACGTGGTCTACTACCTGCCCCACCGCGAGCACGAAGGCTACGGGCTGTCGCTCACCGGCGTCGAGTTCTGCCGGGAACAGAACGTCAACCTGCTCATCACCACCGACTGCGGCTCGACCGACCACGACGCGGTCGGCGCGGCCAATACCGCGGGCATCGATGTCATCATCACCGACCACCACGAGACGCCGGCAGCCCTCCCGGCGGCAATCGCACTGGTCAACCCCAAACGGCCCGACTCGCAGTACCCGTTTGCCGACCTCGCCGGGGTCGGCGTGGCGTTCAAGCTCGCCTGGAGTGTTCTGAACCGGCTCGACCGGCCGCGGGAGGAATTGACCGGCCTGCTCGACCTCGTCGGGCTCGGCACAATCGCTGACGTCGTCCCGATGCTCGGCGAGAACCGGATCCTGGCCCGGCTCGGCCTGTCCGCCATCCGCGACACTTCCCGTCCCGGACTCCGGGCACTGCTCACGCGCAACCGCATCACCGACCGCCCGGTATCCGGCTATGACGTCGGGTTCGTCATCGGCCCGCGTCTCAATGCCGCGGGCCGCGTCGGCCATGCGAATTCGGCCGCCGAACTGCTCCTGAGCGACGACCCGGCCACGACCGAACGGCTGGTCGGCGAACTGGAAACCTGCAATCGCGACCGGCGGACAATCGAGCGCCGGGTCGTCGAGGAAGCGGCCGCCCTGGTCGAGCGCCACGGCTATCACCGGCAACGCGTCATCGTCGTCGCCCACGACAACTGGCCTGCCGGCGTGCTCGGCCTTGCTGCCTCGCGCCTGGCCGACCGGTACTGGCGGCCGAGCCTGGTCATCGGTCTCACGTCGGGCATCGCGAAGGGTTCCGGCCGGTCAATCACCGGATTCAACCTGTACGAATCCCTGACCGCCGGCGCGCAGCACCTCGCCGGTTTCGGCGGCCACCGCCAGGCCTGCGGATTGACCGTCGAACCCGACCGCATCGCCGACTTCCGCGCGGCCGTCAACTGCTACGCGGACGAATTGCCCGTGGAGTTGTTCCAGCGCACGCTGAATGTCGACGCGGTTGTCAGCCTCGCCGAACTCGACCCAGACTTCCTTCGTTTCCTGGCGCGCATGGAACCCTTCGGCCCGGGCAACCGACGGCCTGTATTCGCCGCCCTCGGGCTGGAAGTGGTCGGCTACCCGCGCCGGGTCGGCCGGAACCACCTGAAACTGCGGGTTCGCGGCGACGACGCCACATTCGACGCAATTGCGTGGGAACGCAGCGCCGACCTGCCGCAGGTCGAGGCCGGACGACCCGGTGCGCTCGACGTCTGTTTCACGATTGACCGCCGGGTCTGGCAGGGCCGCACCCAGATCTCGCTCACGCTTCGCGACCTGCGTACGTCCCGGGCTGACTAAGCCTTGAACGCATTCGGCAACCGCTGGGAACTACGCTCGGCCGACCGCCGTCAGCTATTTCCAACTCGCCGCTCACCTGGACCTACTGGTCTCGTTCCTGACCCGTCAGGGCGGGCTATCACAGGGTGATTTCACCGGACTGAACCTGTCCGCAACAGTCGGCGATGACCCCGCAAACGTGGCAGGAAACCACGAACTCGCCCGCCATGCCCTGGACCTACCGACCATCACGACAATCAAACAGGTGCATTCGGACACTGTCCTGTCAGTCAGCGCCGACCGCCTGCCGGACGAATCGACGGCCGGTGATGCACTGTACACCGGGCAGACCGGAATCGGCCTCGGCATCAGGGTCGCCGACTGTCTACCGGTCTTCCTCTGGGCCAGGGACCTGCGCTGCGTCGGTATCGCACACTGCGGATGGCGCGGCACGATCTCCCGTATCGCCGGGAAGTTGGCGCTTGCCCTGGGTCGTCGCTTCAGCCTCGCCCGGACGACCTCATGTTCGCGCTCGGGCCGAGCATCTGCGCGGACTGCTATCCGGTCGGAACCGACGTCGCGGAGCGGGTCCATGACGCGTGCTCGAACCCGGACCGACTGCTCCAGCCCGCGCCGACCAAGGAAGGAAACCCACGCTACCACCTCGACCTGCGTGCCGCCAACCGTCGGACGCTGACCGACGTCGGCCTGACCGAAGCCGCCCCGCTTGACCGGTGCACGCTCGAACGCCCTGACCTGTTCTACTCCGCCCGCCGCGACCGGGTCACCGGCCGCAACCTCGCCGTTGTCGCACTGCGCTCCCGGGTCGCAACCGACCACTGAGTCCGGAAAGAAGCATCGAGCCGCCCGAACGGGCGGCTCGACAGGATCAGTTGGCTGTGCTGCCCGGCCTACCAGCGGTAGTGGGCGAACGCGCGGTTCGCCTCGGCCATCTTGTGAGTATCTTCCTTCTTCTTGACCGCGGAGCCCTGGTTCCGACTCGCGTCAATCAGTTCGGCCGCGAACCGCTCCGGCATCGTGTATTCGTTGCGCGCCCGCGTGGCCTTGATCAGCCACTTGGTCACGAGCGCATCGCGCCGCTTGGGCCGCACTTCCATCGGAATCTGGTAGGTGGCACCGCCAACGCGGCGCGGACGGACCTCGAGCACCGGCCTGACGTTGGCAACCGCCTTCTGGAACACGGCGTAGCCGTCTTCCTTGGTCTTCTTCTCAATCGCGTCCATCGCCCCGTAGAAGATGCGCTGGGCAGTGGCTTTCTTGCCTTCCCACATCAGGTTGTTGATGAACTTGGCGACAAACACCGAGTTGTAGCGCGGGTCCGGATCCGGCACGCGCGGCGCTATCTTACGTCGTCGGGCCATTTATCCTCCCGTTCGTCACTTGGCCGCCTTCGGCCGCTTCGCGCCATAAAGACTCCTGCCGCGCCGCCGTCCATCGACGCCCGCGGTATCGAGTACGCCGCGAACGATATGGTAGCGGACACCGGGCAGGTCCTTGACTCGCCCGCCGCGCACGAGTACAATCGAGTGCTCCTGCAGGTTGTGGCCTTCGCCCGGGATGTAGGCACTGACCTCATACCCGGACGTCAACCGGACCTTGGCGACCTTGCGTAGCGCCGAGTTCGGCTTCTTCGGCGTCACCGTATAGACCCGGGTGCAGACGCCGCGCTTTTGAGGATTGGCCTTCAGCGCGGGCGTCTTCGACTTGCGCCGGGCAACCTTCCTCGGTTTTCTTACGAGCTGGTTGATGGTTGGCATTCTATTCAGCCTCCTGATCCTCGGACTGCTTCGGTTCCGCGGCGGCCAACCGCACGCGGTCGAACGCGCGGAAACCGGTCCCCGCCGGGACGAGTCGCCCGACGATAACATTCTCTTTCAATCCCTTCAGCCGATCCAACTTGCCCTGGATTGCGGCTTCGGACAGCACCCGCGTTGTCTCTTGGAAGGACGCGGCCGACAGGAAACTCTCGGTCAGGAGTGCGGCCCGAGTGATACCGAGCAGGATCTGCTGGAACCCGGCCGGACGGAGATTCTCCATCATCAGCCGCTGGTTCTCTTCGTATACGCGTCGGCGCTCGACAATCTCGCTCTCGATGAAACCCGAATCTCCGGCGTCGACGATCTTCACCTTGCGCAGCATCTGGCGCACGATTACCGAGATGTGCTTGTCGTTGATCTTCACCTTCTGCAGTCGGTACACCGCCTGGATCTGGTTGGTCAGGAACTCCTGCACCGCCAGCCATCCCTTGACCTTGAGTACGTCGTGCGGGTCTACCGAGCCTTCGCAGAGTTTGTCACCAGCCTTGACCGTATCGCCTGTCTGGATGAGCAGGTACTTGCCGTACGGTATCGAGTAGTCCTTGCCGAAGGACCTGTCATCCTCTCCGCTCGAAGCCCCTTCCGGGAATACACGCACGAGCCGGACACCTTCCTTCGGCTCGCCGACGTCGATCGTGCCGTCAATCTCCGACACGATTGCCGGGTCCTTGACCTTCTTGGCTTCGAACAGCTCCGCCACCTTGGGCAGGCCGCCGGTGATATCGCGGGTACGGCCCATCTCCCGCAGCAGGCGGGAAAGCGTGTCACCCGGCAGAACCTGGTCCTTGTTGTCGGCAACCAGGTACGCGCCGGCAGGCAGTGCGTGCGACTCCAGCTCCTTGCCTTTTGCGCTCACAATCGCAATCCGCGGATGTCGCTTTTTCCCTCGGTCGGCGGTTATGATCCGCTGCATACGTTCGGTCCGCTCGTCGATATCCTCACGCATCGTGATGCCCACCTCGATATCGTGATACACGACCCGGCCCTTCTTCTTGGCCATAATCGGTATCGAGTAGGGCTCCCATTCAAAGAGGGTGTCCTCTTCCGCGATCTTCGCTCCGTCCTTGACCAGAACAGTCGCACCGGCGGGCACGTTGAACGGCACGGCCCGGTCCGGGGCGCTGAGGATCAGCCGGCCCTGGTCCAGCGCAATCATAGACTCGTCCGACCGCACCGAAACCAACAACCCGTCGTACTTGATCTTCCCCTCGAACCGCGCCACCGCCTTGGTCTGTTCGACAACACGCGAAGCGACACCACCGACATGGAAAGTCTTCAGCGTCAACTGAGTGCCCGGTTCACCAATCGACTGGGCGGCGACGATACCGACCGCCTCGCCGATTTCCACCAGCCGTCCGGTCGCCAGGTTGCGGCCATAACACTTCTGACAGAGCCCGTGAGTTGCCTCGCAGGTAAGCACCGAACGCACGAGGACCGATTCCACGCCATAGTCTTCGATCTGCTGGGCGACCTCGTCACTGATCCCTTCACCGGCACCGACGATCACCTCTTCCGAAACCGGGTTCACGATGTCATCGACCGCGAAGCGTCCGGCAATCCGCTCGGCCAGCGGCTCAACGATCCCGCCGCCCTCACGCAACGCCGCTATCTCCTGGCCGAGAATCGTACCGCAGTCGTCCATCGAGATTACCACATCCTGCGCGACGTCAACCAGTCGCCGGGTCAGGTAGCCGGCCTCCGCGGTCTTGAGCGCCGTATCGGTCAGACCCTTGCGCGCCCCGTGAGTCGAGATGAAATACTCCCACACGGACAGCCCTTCGCGGAACGAACTCCGGATCGGTGTCTCAACGACCTCCTCACCGATCGAACGTCGCTGGGGCTTGGCCATCAGTCCACGCATGCCGCCGATCTGCGCTGCCTGGGTACGCGAACCTCGCGCGCCCGAGTCGATCAGCATGAACACCGGGTTGAACCCGCCCTGGTCTTCACTCAAGCGGTTCATCAGCGCTTCCTCGACCTCGGCGGTCGCAAGCGACCAGGTATTGACCACGAGATTGTATTTCTCTGATGCGGTCATCAGGCCCCGGTCGAACGCCCGGTGGACCTTGCGCAGTTGCTTGTCGCTCCGATTGAGAATCTCGTCCTTCTCGGACGGGACGACAACGTCCTCCATCCCGATCGAAAGCCCGGAGCGGGTCGCCATCTCGAATCCAAGATCCTTGATGTCGTCGAGCAGCTTCGCGGTGGCATCCATACCGAGCTTGCGCGCCGACCGGTCGATCAGTTCCGTGAGCTGTCCCTTGCCGTAGAGCTCATTCACAAACCGCAGCTCATCAGGCAGCACGTCGTTCAGCAGCACCCGGCCGACCGTGGTATCGTGGATCTCTCCCGCGTGCTTGAACCGAACCGGTGCATGGATGTCGAGCTCGCCCAGCTCGTAGGCCGACCGTACTGTCGCGAAGTCGTCGAACAGCTTCTCCGCCTTGCCCGCACCCAACCGCGCCTTCGTCATGTAGTACAACCCGACCACGATATCCTGCGAGGGCATCATGATCGGCTTGCCGTGCGCGGGCGAGAGGATGTTGTGCGTCGACAGCATCAGCACCGCCGACTCGAGGATTGCCTCGGGCGTCAACGGCAGATGCACCGACATCGTATCGCCGTCGAAGTCGGCGTTGAACGGCGGGCAGACCAGTGGATGAATGCCAATCGCCCGGTGCTCGGACAGAATCGGGAAGAATGCCTCGACCGACACCCGGTGCAGAGTCGGCGCGCGGTTAAGCAGCACCGGGTGGTCCCCGGTCACTTCCTCAAGCACTTCCCACACTTCCGGCGACTCCCGGCGGTACATCGTCTTGGCTCCACGTTCGCTCTCGGCCAGGCGACGTTCCTCGAGCCGCCGCAGGATAAGAGGCTTGAACAGTTCGAGCGCCATCTCCTTGGGCAGGCTGCATTGGTGCAGCTTCAGCGTCGGGTTGACCACGATTACCGAACGACCCGAGTAGTCCACCCGCTTGCCGAGCAGGTTGCGCCGGAACCGGCCCTGTTTGCCGCGCAGTGCCTCGCACAGCGACTTGAGCGGCCGGTTGCCGCGACCACGCACCGGCCGTGGTCTGGTCTCGTTCGAGAACAGGGTGTCGACCGCGTCTTGCAGCATGCGTTTCTCGTTCTTCAGGATAATCTCGGGCGTCTTGATCGACACCAGGTGCTTGAGCCGGTTGTTCCGGACAATCACCCGCTTGTACAGGTCGTTCAGGTCCGATGTCGCGTATCTCCCGCCCTCGAGCGGCACGAGCGGCCGCAGGTCGGGCGGGATGATCGGCAACACGTCCAGGATCATCCACTCCGGCCGAGCGCCCGACGTACGGAACGCCTCAACCACTCGCAGACGCCGCAGCAGGTCAAACCGGCGGGAAGTCTCGTGCTTGATCCGGGCGCGCAACTCGGCCGCGAGGTCGTCGAGTTCGATCCGGCCCAAGAGCGACTTCAGCGCGGGCGCGCCGGTCGACGCCTCCAGCCCCTCGCACTGGCTCGCGTTGCCCCGGTACTCCTCTTCGGAGATAAGCTCCATCTTCTTGTAGGGCGACTCGCCCGGCTC
>CBDUZK010000080.1:0-9485 GCA_965371675.1 uncultured bacterium
CGCGTACCGCGTGCGCGCGCCCGGCTGATTACCTGTAGCACGGCCGGGCCTGTACCTTGCCCGGCTGGGACTGTCCCTGGGATTCCCTCAATTCGGCATTCGCCACTCGTAGTTCGCAATTCCCGATGGTCTACAATCGCAGAAGACGGCGGTCTGGGATTGGTGTTTGACAACGGGGGCCAGAGGAGCTAGTGTTGGCTGAGGATAAGGAGTCTCAATGATGTGTAGCGAAGCGGAACCTCGCCTCGGTGGCGAGAACCGCGCTTCTGGTTTCGGACCGATTCTGCTCGCGCTCTGCCTGGCGGTAGGGGCAGGGCACGGCCAGTGGGTGGAGGATTCGATTGACGTCGGTGGGAGATGGGTCGGGAGCCTGGTGTATAACTCAAGGGCGGATGTTGTTTACGGTAGAAGTGGATCCGGCGACCTGTTCTTCGCTATCTCCTGCGACAGCAACAAGGTCATCGCGCAGTTGGGACTGAACGACCCCGGCTACCTGGCCTACAGCACAACCAGCAACAAAGCCTACTGCACATTCGTGGTTGGTGGCGAAGATGCAGTTGCGGTCATTGATGGCTCAACGCACACACGCATTGGGACGATTCCTTTGGAAGGGGCCAAGAGGCCTATCTGGGACGCGGCGGTCGACCGGCTGTACGTTTCATGTGATGATCGCTACGTCGCGGTGATAGACTGTGTGACCGACTCGGTGCTCACTCAGATACGGGTCGGGAGCAGCCCGAACGGTCTTGATATCAATGACCTATACCGGAAACTGTATGTGCGGAACTGGGATGGCGAATCGGTATCCATTATTGACCTGGAGTCGCTGGAGGTCATTGAGACCATTCAGGTCGGCGGGGTCATCGAATCCGGCTACTACAGCGCAGCGGTGGACAAGTATTACTGTGACGGATACTACGAGGTACTAGTTATCGACGGCGAGGATGACTCGATTGTGGGCCGAATTCCACTGCCCGGTAGAGCACTATCCATGACCGGAAACGGCATGAATAACCTAGTCATGTTTGGGGTGGAGGTGTATCCTGGTTCGGACTCCGTGTTCGTGGTGGATGCCGTCGCTGATACGGTTGTGTCGGTCTTGGCGGTCGGCAGAACTCCATACAGTTTGGCCTGGAGCCCAACAACCAGCCTCGTCTACTGCGCCAACTCGATGTCAAACACTGTTTCAGTGATTGCTGGTGATGGCTCCGGCATTCTGAGGACGATAGCAGTGGGTAGCGACCCGTTCGTGTTCGCCTTGGCTCCCGGACCTCGGCGTCTCTATCTCGGACACCTGGACAGCCGCATGGTGTACGTTATCAAGGACGCGCCGGGGGGCATCGCAGAAGGCCGCGAGGTCACAGCCAGGCCAGCGTCCACGCTACGGGTCTTTCCGAGTCCGTTCACAAACTCCGTCAGCATTGAATACGTCGGACCAGAAGACAAGCGCATCAAAGCATCAGTGTACTCGCAAAACGGCAGGCTTGTCAGAAAGCTTAACAACAGTCCCGCAGGGCAAAGGAATGCCTGCTTCGTCTGGGACGGTAGAAATGAGAGGGGGCGGAAAGCTCCGCAGGGTGTCTATACTGTGATGGTGTACGGAGCGTATCCCACCCACGCTAAGTTGGTGAAGCTGAAGTAGGTGAGAGTATAGGAGGTCAAGATGTCAAAACGTGCAGTGGCTGTGCTGACAGTACTTCTGGCTGTCGGCTTCGTGTTCGCCGAATGGCATGAAGTCGCAGGTGGCTCCGGGAAAGCCCGGGTTAGAATCCTGGAGCAGAATAACACTGGGACGACCTTTGAGGTAACAGTTCCTGGAGTGGAAATCACGACGAAGGAAGTTGACGGCGAAGAGTTCGCGGTGGTGACGCTTCCAGGAGGACATACAGCCCATCTTGTGAATGGCAGGCCACAGGTACCGGTGGTGCCGGTGTTGCTGGCGATTCCGAATGGCGCGACCGTTTCCTTTCACGTAGAGGCCAAGGAAACCCAGAAACTGAGGGTAGCAAGAATCTTTCCGCTTCAGCCGCTGCCCCCTTGGGGTCACGAACCCGGCCCGTTTGTGTTCGACCGGGACTTCTACATCGAGGATGTTTCCTACCCTGGCGAGGATGCTGGGTCTGTCCATACCGCAGTCTGGCGCGACCTGAATGTAGCCAACATCCGGGTGTATCCGGTCCGTGTCAGCCCAGCCCAGGGCGAAATCGAGGTTGCGTCTCGGATTCGGGTTAGGGTGAACTACTCCGGCGGGACCTATCCAACGACCATCGCTGACTGGATGATGCCCCAGTATGCGCGGCTTGTCGACAACTTTGCACAACTGTCCGTGCAACCCACGGACGACGACCCAAACGCCACGAAGTATCTTGTCTTCTGCCACAGCCAATACCAGTTCAGCCCGGCATTGGAGGAACTGCTCGACTGGGTCAATCACCGTGGCTACAAAGTGGAGGAGTACTACGGCGACGACTTCACTCCCCTATGGATCAAGCAGAAGATATGGGAAGTCTACGGCAATACCCAAGGACAGCTGCGCTGGGTGTTGCTCGTGGGCGAGTACGACGAGGTGCCCGTGAAAGAGGTTCCAAGTCCGGTTCAGAACCTTGAACCCATATCGTGCGACTACTGGTATACTGACCTGCTGCCCTATCCTCCGCCCAGCGAGGAAGTGGACTATCACCCGGAAATAGGTATCGCCCGGCTATCGCCTGGCGGAGACAACTCGGGCGAGAGACTTCAGGATCTTGAACACCAGATAGAGAAAATACTGAACTACCAGAGGAATCCTGACACTCACGAGAACACAGGGCTTGACTGGCTGACCAGGATGCAGTTGGTGGCGGGAATGGGGCATGAACATGCGGCCGAGCTATGCATGCTGCGACTGATGGACCCGGCGCAAACGCCCCTGCCCTACTATGCCTATGACAGGTGCTTCATTAGCGGCTACGATACGTACGAAGGCAGTCTGGATGTCCAGAATGCCCTTCGAGAGGGTCGGGGTGTTCTGGTCTACTTTGGTCACGGCTGGATCGGACATTGGGACCGTTGGTATCAGCCACAGACAAACACACATTGGGAGATTCGGCATATCGCGGAGACGGAGAACCTCGGACTGACCCCGGTAGTATACCAGATGGCCTGTCATTGCGGGTCTGTTCAAGAACCGGAATGTCTGTCTGAAGGATGGATGCGCGAGTATCGAGACGATCCCGGTGGTGGCGCTGTGGCATGTTTGGGTGCGACACACTAGGCATGGAGCGAAGAAGGCGAGAACGTCGATGTCTTCGTTTGGGCACTTGGCGGCAACGACGAGTTTGAAGAAATACCCAATCCACAACGACCGGAGCAGACGTACAATGTGCCAGTGTTCGACATCGGTGGCATCAAGATGCTCCAAGATGCGTATTTCATCAAGATAGCCCCAGGCTACTCACGATACAAACATACGATAATCGCTCACCTCTTTCTCGGCGAGCCTTCGATGCCGGTATGGAGCGGCGGTGTACCCAAGATGCCGACTGTAGTGTACCCGCATTCGATTCCACCTGATGGTAACATGCCTGTAACTGTAGAGGTAGACGGCCGGCCGGTGATGGATGCGCTGGTATGCGCCTGGAGCGAATCCGGCGTCTACGAAACGGCTCGAACTGACGAGGACGGGATTGCGACACTCACAATCCTCAATCCCCCTCCGGGTGAGATTCACATCACGGTAAGCGAAGGACATGCAACTGACGCACCGCATACGCCGATACTGCCGTTTGAGAGCAGGCAGTGGACAGAGGTTGCCGAGATGCCGAGCGAGCCTTCGGGCGAACCGGTGAAGCGCGGTGGCTGGCTGGCCTACAATCCTGGCAATGGGCTCATCTACGCGGCCAAGGGAAACGAGACATATGACTTCTACAAGTACAATCTCCTGACCGACGAGTGGACCCTACTCGATCCAATGCCGGAAGGCGGCAGGCCACCCAAGAAAGGCTGCAGAGGTGTTGCTGACGGCGGTAGCTATGTCTACATGACCAAGGGCAACAAGACGCTTGAATTCTGGCGGTTTGATATTAACGCGCCTCCAGAAGATCCATGGAAACGGATGCCGGACGTGCCGGAGGGAAACAGCGGCAGGAAGGTCAGGGGCGGCACGGATCTTGTCTACGTTACCATCGGCGATGTCGGCTACGTGTACCTGCTGAAAGGATACAAGTGCGAGTTCTACCGGTACAACACCAACACCGGTGTCTGGCACGCGCTGGCCGACGCGCCGACCGGGATCAAACAGAAGTGGGAAAGAGGTTCGTGGATCGTGTACGACGGCGAGAACACCATCTACGCGCACAAGGGGAAGCACTATGATCGGACCAAGTATACCCACGAACTCTGGAAGTACGATATCGGCACCGGCATCTGGGGTACGACCTCGCTTGCCGGCATGCCGCTCTACGGGCTGCATAATGGCAGGATCAAGAAAAAGAAGGCGACGGACGGTGGAGCCGGCGCGATGTTCGGCGACCGGATCTACGCGGTCAAGGGTGGGAATACCCAGCAGTTCTGGATGTACGACATATCCGGTGACAGTTGGGCTGAATTCGACACCGTCCCACGCTGTGGTTCGACCGGAAAGAGGAAACGGGTGAGGTACGGCGCGGATATCGTCAATGTGGGCAGCGCGTTCTATGCGTTGAAAGGCAACAAGACCCGGGAGTTCTGGCGGTGCGCGCCGGGTATCGGTGGCGGGTTCTTCGGAGGCGGCTACGCGGCGCGGCCGCGGAGGCGGACCGGTCGTCGAGCCGGTTTGACGCCGTTCACAATTCCGGGCCGGACCCGACCGGGACTGAGGTCTGCGCTGGGTGCCGGGCAGAGTATCTTGCTGCCCGGGTTGGTGCGTGCGCCCGGTCGGGATCAGCCGAAGCGGCCTGGTGGCGGCCCGAGGACCGACGTGGATACTGTGTTCGACGTGCTGACCGAGTTTGCGCCGGCCTGGTCGCCCGATGGGCAATGGCTTGCCTATTCGCGCTACGACCCTGAGTTCGGCTGGGACCGGCTGTTCCAGTACAATCCTTGGACCGGCGAAGAGTTTCCCATCGACCAGCCCGATGCCCACTGCAATCGGCCGGCCTGGTCCCCGTCCGGCGAATGGGTAGCCTACGAAGTGGACGACTTCGGATCCGGGTTCACCCAGGTGTGGCGGTCCTGCGTGACCGGGACCATATCCGAAGTGATGCCGATGACGTGTCAGCCTATAGATCACTTCAACGTGCAGTTCAGCCCGTGCGGGAAGTTCCTGGTATATGAAGCCGACCTGCCGGACTTCTCGCAGATTCACATGGTTCCTTTCGAGGCCCCGTTCATGGAACTGCAGATAACGCGCGAGCCGCGGGACCACTACAATCCGCGACCGTACTGGAGCTTGTCAGCTACTCCACCGCCCGGGCGAGGAGGAATCGAGCCGGGACCCGCCAACATCTGGGATGTGGTGTACGAACGGGAGGACGAGTACTTCACCCAGATATGCTGGACCCCGGACGGCGCTACCGCACCGTTCCGGGAACCGGTCGAGGAGTTCCAACTCACGTTCCGGGAAGTGGACCACACCAACCCGTGCCCGCCCAATTGCTCAAGCGACGTGGTGTTTCAAGCCGAAGACGACGAATTCGGGATGGAACAGATCTGGAAGGTGCGGCTGTGGGAGCCGGGCGCTGAAGAGCTGCTGGTCCTGGACGAGGATGCGGACTTCGGGCACCCGGATATGTCCCCGGACGGCGGGATGGTGGCGTGCGACCGGGACCTGTATGACGGCTCGATTGTCATCTACGGAATCGACCTGTACGGCAGGATGAGCGGGGAGCTGACCGACCCGGACGCAATCCGCACCTGGCCGAAGTTCTCGCCCGGTGGAGAAGCGATAGCGGTGAGCTGGGAACTGATGGCAGGCGAGGGCGGAGGTGTGCTTTCAGCCGGCACTATGCCCGGGCAGGACTACCGGTTCCGGCAGGTGACCGCGAACCCGGCTGTCGGCAACATCGGGGTCAGGTGGCACATGCCGTATCCCGGGCACGTGCGGATCGCGGTGTACGACAAGGTAGGCCGCCTGGTCAAACTGATGCGGGACGAAGAAGCGTCGGCCGGGTCCGGGCACGCGGTGTGGGACCGGACCGACCGCTACGGCCGCAAGGTTGCCACCGGGGTCTACTTCTGTGACTTCCGGGCCGGAGAGTACCGGTCGCGGAAGAAGTTCGTGCTGATGAAGTAACGGCAGAAGAACAGAGAGCAGGGCAGCCACGGTATTCCCGTGGCTGCTCTGCGTGTATGGGATATCAGGCCTGAACCGAGCCGAATTGAGCCCCGAACGGCCCGGTCGAAAGCCCTGAAAACATTATCCGAATCGGAACATTGGACGGCGCAGAGGTCGGGACAGAGGCCGGGACCGAGGAGTAGAGCTTTCTTGTCACCCGTCAGAAGCGCCGCGCATGAAGAGCATTTTGCAGGGAAACCCGGACTTGACCGCCCGGAACCGACATATCCCCGGATAACCTCCCGGATTGCTTCCTGAATCACCTGTCGGGTAGCTTTCCGGACTACCGGCCGAATGACTTACCGGATTACCCTCCGAATGCCCTGCCAGGTAATCCTCCAAATCGCCCGGCTCATTGCTCGGCCCGTGGCTCTCCAGACTGCGGGCCGGGTAGTCCTCCAGGTACTCCGGGGAATCGCCCGCAGAGTGGAATGCCGAATCACCAGGTGAATTGCGTGGAGAATCGCCCGCCTCATCGCCTGGCAGACTACCGGCCCCATGCCCTCCGGGATTGCTCGGCAGGTTATCCCCCGGGCCATGAGGGGGGCCGGTACGCGTCCGAACTGTGCTCCCGGCTAACTATCGAACTTGCGTAAGATGGGCCGAAACAACCCCACGGAAATTGGTATAAACCTGTTTATACATTCTCTGTGCTTGGTTTCAGCGAACTGTTCGCTTTGCTCAAGACCTCGGGGACACGATACTTGACTCGATACCGATTCCGTGGATGGCGGACGGCCGGGGATACGATCCGGGATTCGGCGGACCGAATGCCGGTCATGTCCCCACTTCGACCCCTGCCTCGCCTGCGCGGGGTTTCGTGCCGGGCCGGCGGCAGGAACAGTCGTTCTTTCACAAGGATTCGGCAGCACGATTCCGTCTTCCGGCTGACCATTCTTGCCGCCGAATCTCCATTGGGAACCGCACCCCCTACCGGCTTCCCTGGGCAGCCTGGATAGTAACCGGGATAGCCGCCAGGGTAGCCGCTACCCGGAGGACTATCCATGCGGTTCCCCGTATGGTTTAGACAGTTATTATCCTGGCCACAAGGCTAGCCGCTAGCCTAACCGTTAGGATAACGGCTAGGATGGTCACTGTCCTAGCCACTCGGATAGCCACCAGGGGGGCTATCCCCGGGGCTACCCCCCTAGTGGCTCTCCCAAGCACCCTGGTTCGGGGGTCCTTCTCGGGGTAAGTGGCGTAGCAGCGTTGGTTAGGCTGAATGAGCCGGCCTGTGACAGCCGGGGATACAATCCGGCGTAACCGGGGACACGATGCGAAGCCTCACCTCGGAGGGGAGAGCCCAATGCCGAGGACGGGATTGGGTCATGTCCCCGTCCTTGCCGAATGCCGGTCATGTTCCCGCTTCGGGTCGTTCAGCTTGCTTCGACCGGTGGTTCAAGCGGAAACGGTGGGAACCGGATGAACCGGTCGAACAGCGGCGTTTTGCGTAGACGCATCTCTGGAGGGACTTCCCACGAGCGCTTCGGCTCTTGGTCGCGCTCAAGCAGACCGAACCACACCAGGGGTTCAAGGACACGACGCCACAGCATGTGGAGGTTCATGTCGGGGAATCGGTCCAGGGATTCGGTTTCCGCGCGGACCGCGTCGAGCAGCACTTGCTCCGGCAGGCGCTTGAGCGCGATCCAGTCTTCGGCGACGACGCGCAGCCGCCAGAGTACGACCGCCATCGAATCCTGCAGGAGCGGAGTCTCATCAAGCCCGTAGAGCAACCTGAGGTCAGCGTGCCGGAAGAGCGCCATGAATAGCTGCCGGTAGAGCTGCCCGGTTGATTCTTCCCGGAGCAGCGGCAGTACCCGCCGCGGGACGTACAGCTTTCTCCTCCGGCGCCGCATCAGCCGCGCCACTTCGCCGACCCCGCGTATAACCGTGATCGGCCTGACGTCGTACTCATGCAGCCGCTTGCAGACGCCGCGCAGTTCCTCGACATGCTTGCGCGGCCATTCCATCTGTTCGAGCATCCGGGCTACGACCGCGAGTTTCAGCCACCCGTTCGGCGTCAACTCTACGCCGTCGCTCTCTACCACCAGCCTCAGGAAGGTTCGAGCCTGGTCAAGGAAGAGTGTCGAGCCGACCTGCTCCGGCGTCAGGTCGCTGGCCAGTTGCAGAGCCGAGCCGGGTGAATCCCAGTCGGCCCGGAGCAGGCGGTGAACGTAGCGGTTCAGGTTTTCGATTGTCGGCTCGCGGATGACGAAGTGGAAGTCGGGCAAACCGCCGGGTGGTTCTCCTATCATCCGTCGTCAGTTTCCCCAGCCCGGGATGGTCTTCAGCTCGCCTTCGAAGTACTCGCGGTCTTCCTTCTTCTCAATCTGCTCGGCCGCGGCCTGCGCCAGCTTCATGTACTTCGCCGTTTCGGCGTCGTTGCCGGCGATTGCGTGGGCGCGGGCCATCGCCTCATGGGCGAAGCCGAGGTCGAAATCCTTGATGTCATTCTCCTCGGTGAGGGCGAGGCAGCGTTGGGCGTGGTACAGGGCGGGCTCGGCCCGCTTGAGAATCGCGTAGACGCGCGACACCTGCCATTCGCCGCGCTGGAAGTTGAGCGGCGTGCCGACTTTGCCCCAGTGCCAGCGAGACGCGTGGGCCGAGTGGACCATCTCGACGTCGTCCTCGGTCGTCCGGTCCGACTTGTCCATCAGGTCCCAGGTGTGGTTGAACAGGTCAACCGCCATCTTCTTGTGGAACTGCTCTTCGGTCAGGGTCTTCGGTGTTTCGTCAGGCATGGCTGTGCTCCCGGTTGTTTCCTTGACAGGCTCAGGGTCGGCGAAGGCCGGATTCAGGCCCCCGCTCAGCATCAGGGCCAACAGGCCCACGGCAATCGTCACGCGTGGTATCGCGTCCCGGGTGTTCACAACGCCGTGTGCTTCGCCGCAATCTTGCCGGCAAGGTCATCCAGCGCCGCGAAGTCTTCGGTCCGGGGCTGTCCTTTGCACATCACCGTACCGAGGATTTCCACTTTGAGACTCGGAATCATCCCGGCAAGCCGCTCGACCGCCTTGGACGCCCATCCGTAGGAGCCGATGATGGCCGCGTGACGCAGCTTGGGCCGCAGGGCATTCGCGAGGTAGGCGACCGAGGCCACCGCCGGGTGGGGGCCGATGTGTACGGTCGGCGTCCCGACGACCAGCGTGGCGGCATCGACCAGGGCGATTGCGAGCTTGCCGAGGTCGGTCGT
>CBDUZK010000081.1:0-9304 GCA_965371675.1 uncultured bacterium
ACGAGCCCAAGGGCGGGGCGGCCGGACACCCTGACTTCAAGGTCGCACTCGGAGAAACCCCGCTCGGCTTCATCGAGACCAAGGACATCGACGCCGACCTCGACTACGTCGAGAACACGAGCCAGCTTCGACGCTACCTCAAGCACATCCCGAACCTTATCCTGACCGACTACCTTGCGTTCCATTGGTACCAGAATGGCGAGGAAGTCCTAAGTTGCCGGCTCGGTGTGTTCACTGCCAAGGGCACGCTCAGGCGCAATCCGGGCGGCGAAGACAAGCTCTGCGATATCATCGATAACTTCACCCAGGCCGAGGTGAAGACCATCGGCAGTCCGAAGGAACTGGCCCAGCGCATGGCCGCGCTGGCCAAGCTCACCCGCAGGCACGTTGTCGAGTTGTTCGCGTCCGAGGAATCCAAGGGCGACCTGCACAGCCTGCTCAAGGCGTTCCGCGAAGTCCTGCTCCCGGACCTCGACGAGCAGTCCTTTGCCGACATGTACGCCCAGACCGTGTGCTACGGCCTGTTCGCGTCCATCTGCAACGCGAGGTTCCCGCAGCAGTTCGCGCGCGAGAACGCAGCCGACAACCTGCCTGCCACTAACCCGTTCCTGCGCCGGCTGTTCCACCACATCGTCGGCCCGGACCTACACTCCAAGGTGCGCGAGGACATCGAACGCGTCGTGTTCCTGCTCAAGCACGCGGACATCGGCGCAATTCTCAGGGACTTCGGCAAGCACACGCGCCAGGAAGACCCGGTCGTCCACTTCTACGAGACGTTCCTTGCCCAGTACGACCCCAAGCTGCGCAAGAGCCGCGGCGTCTACTACACGCCCGAGCCGGTGGTCAGCTACATCGTCCGGTCCGTGGACTGGCTGCTCAAGGACAAGTTCGGCAAGAAGGACGGCCTCGCCGACCCGTCGGTCATAGTGCTCGACCCGGCCTGCGGCACCGGCACCTTCCTCTACTCGGTCATCAAACTCATCCACGAGCGGGTCGAGAGGAAGGGCCAGTACGGCGCGTGGAACAGCTACGTGAAGAAGAACCTATTGCCGCGCATCTTCGGCTTCGAGCTGCTCATGGCTCCCTACGCGGTCGCCCACCTCAAGCTCGGCCTGCTCCTGAAGGACACCGGCTACGACTTCTCGGGCGATGAGCGCCTCGGCGTCTTCCTCACCAACACGCTCGAAGAAGCCGCGAGGAAGTCAGACGTCCTGTTTGCTCAGTGGATATCCGAAGAGTCCAACGCCGCGGCCGCAATCAAGAAGGACAAGCCGGTCATGGTCGTCCTCGGCAACCCTCCATACTCGGGCGTATCCGCCAACATGAACACGTGGATAGACGACATGCTGCACGGACGACTTGAGGGACCGGGCGGCGACGCCGACTACTACAGCGCAGATGGCAAGCCACTCGGCGAGAAGAAACTGTGGCTCCAGGATGACTACATCAAGTTCATCCGCTGGGCCCAGTGGAGAATCGAACGCACGGGGTCGGGCGTCCTGGGATATGTGACTAACCACAGCTACTTGGACGGTCCAACACACAGGGGTATGCGCTTCCAGCTCCTCCGCGCGTTCGACGACCTCCGCCTCCTTGACCTTCACGGCAGCAGCAAGAAGAGAGAAGCCTGCCCCGATGGGTCCAAGGATCAGAACGTCTTCGACATACTGCCAGGAGTCGCCATAGCGTTGCTGACGAAGGAACGTCACCCCTCAGACTCACCTCGTGTAACGCACGGTCATCTCTGGGGGACTCGGGACGCCAAGTACGCCCGGCTGTCAAGCGCGCACTGCGACACCTATCAGATGGACGCAATCCACCCCACTGCTCCGTTCCACGCCCTGCGGCCTACGTCAGTTGCTGCCCATGATGAGTATGGACGATTCCTGCAGCTCCCAAAGGTCCTGTTGACGAATGTCACCGGCATACAAACGTCTCGAGACCACTTCGTAGTGGACACAGACAAGGCCGAGCTACTTGGGCGGATCACAGCCTTCCGCAGCGCTAACTACTCAGATGACGAGGTCCGGTCGAAGTACTTCGCCGGTCGGGGAGTGTCCAAGTATCCAGACGGCGACACACGAGGCTGGAAGCTACCGTCCGCCAGAGAGGCCGTAAGGCGAGACACAGCTTGGGCAAGTCGGGCTGTGAGGGTTGACTACCGACCATTCGATACACGCTGGCTCTACTACACCGCCGAGATGGTGGACTGGCCTCGGGCGGAGGTCATGCGACACATGGTCCGCGGCGCGAATCTCGGACTCGCCGTTGGCAGGGCTGGACAGGTTGTTGGCTCGGACAGTTGGGACCTATGCTGGGCAACTGCCCGCACAACCGAGCTCAACCTATTCAGACGAGGGGGCAACAACCTCTTTCCGCTCTACCTCTATCCAGCCGAGAGCAGAGAGGGTCTCTTCGGCACAGGCGAGCCGACTGATGCGCCGGGTGGGAGGAGGCCGAACCTGAGTCCTGAGTTCATCAAGGAGTTCTCGGGCAAGCTCGGACTGGAGTTTGTGCCGGAACAGACCGAAGCGGTCAGCGGCAAGCGGTCGGCGGATAGCGGTCTCTTCGGCCCCGAGGACGTATTCAACTACATCTACGCCGTGTTCCACTCGCCGACCTACCGGAAGCGTTATGCCGAATTCCTGAAGATTGACTTCCCGCGCGTGCCGCTGACATCCAGCAAGCCGTTGTTCCGCAAGCTGTGCCGGTTGGGCGCGGAGCTTGTCGCCTTGCACCTGATGGAATCTCCGAAGATGGACAAGCTGGTGACGAAGTACCCGAAAACGGGCAACAATGCCGTGACCAAGGTGAGCTACAGCGACGAGACCAGGCGCGTGCTCGTCAACGATGACCAGTACTTCTCAGGCATCCGGCCCGAGGAGTGGGAGTTCCACATCGGCGGCTACCAGGTATTGGCCAAGTGGCTCAAGGACCGCAAGAAGGCAAAGCGCAAGCTGTCGGCCGACGACATCCGCCACTACCAGCGCATAGTCGTCGCCATCCGCGAGACCATCCGCCTGATGACCGCAATCGACAAGGCCATCCCGGAATGGCCGATAGGGTAGGCAAAACAGGATGGAGGAGAGATGAGAACAACGCTCTTTAAGGAAGTTGGATATTCCCTTTCCAAGCTGATCCACGACATAGACATGGGGGAAATCGGCCTGCCCGACATCCAGAGACCGTTTGTCTGGACTGCCGCGAAAGTGCGGGACTTGTTCGATTCGATGTACAAGGGATTCCCGGTTGGCTACCTGCTGTTCTGGTCAAACGGGGTTGGTGATGGAACGCGCCAGATTGGCACCGAAACCAAGCAGAAAGTGCCCAGATTGCTGATTGTGGACGGGCAACAGCGTTTGACATCGCTGTATGCGGTGCTCAAGGGAAAGCCTGTGACACGCGACGACTACACAGCGCAGCGTATCTACATTGCTTTTCGTCCGACAGATGCGAAGTTCGAGGTGGCCGACGTAGCGATTCGGAACAGCCCAGAGTTCATCTCCGATATCTCGCAGCTTTGGTCCGGTGAGGTGTCCCGGAACCGCTTCGTGAAGGACTTCATTGCCCGTCTGCGCAGTTATCGCGAGGTATCCGAGGATGACGAGGATACGTTGACCGAGACAATCGACCGTCTGTATGACCTGCACAGCTATCCATTTACGGCGCTTGAGTTGTCATCGACCGTGGACGAGGAGCAAGTTGCCGACGTCTTCGTGCGGATAAACAGCAAGGGTATCGTGCTCAGACAAGCAGATTTCATTCTCACCTTGATGTCGGTTTTCTGGGATGAGGGTCGCAAGAACCTCGAGCAGTTCTGCCGGGAGGCGCGAACGCCATCAGCGGGCAAGGTATCACCGTTCAACCACTTCTTGGCCCCTGACCCGGACCAGTTGCTACGGGCATCGGTAATTCTGGGTTTCCGGCGGGCGCGTTTGCAGCACGTCTACTCAATTCTGCGGGGCAAGGACTTGGATACCGGGGAGTTCTCGGACGAGCGTCGTGTTGTGCAGTTCGAGACGTTGAAGCAGGCGCAGTCCGACACGCTCGACCTGCAGAACTGGCACGAGTTCATGAAGGTGCTGGTGCGTGCCGGCTACCGCAACGCCAGTACGATTTCGTCGAAGACCGGATTGATCTATAGCTACGGCCTGTTCCTCGTGGGGAAACGGGACTTCCGAGTGCCACCATTTGAGTTGAGGAACGCACTGGCGCGGTGGTACTTCATGGTCGCATTGACCGGACGCTACTCGACGTCACCTGAGACGATGATGGAGGCAGACTTGGCGCGGCTCAGAGATGCCAGTACCACCGGAGAGTTCGCAGCAGTTCTTGACCGCGTGGTGGACGACACGCTCACCGAGGACTACTGGAGCATCACACTACCCAATGACTTGGCCAAGTCCACGGCTCGCAGTCCAGCCCTGTTCGCCTACTACGCCGCACTGAACCTGCTCGGTGCCCGCGCGCTGTTTTCGAATCTGAAGGTATCCGAGTTGCTTGACCCAACGCTGAAGGCGAAGAAGTCCCCGGTTGAGCGCCATCATCTGTTTGCAAAAGGGTATCTGAAGACGATCGGCGTGGAAGACAGACGGGACACGAATCAGATTGCCAACTTTGCCCTCGTAGAATGGCGAGACAATATTGATATCTCGGACAGCCCCCCTGCTGACTACGTTCCCAAGTACACCGTCCGCTTTTCTGGTGAGGAACTTGCCGAGATGTACCGCTGGCATGCGCTGCCAGACGGCTGGGAGCAGATGGACTACAAGGCTTTTCTTGAAGAGCGTAGGAGACGGATGGCGGATGTAGTGCGTGAGGGCTTCCGGAAGCTCGCGAAGCAGGTCTGATTGCCGAGCCAGCGCATCGTCGTCGCCATCCGCGAAACCATCAAGCTAATGTCCGCAATCGACAGGGCCATTCCGGAATGGCCGATTGAGTAGGAACTGCTGATGGCAGAGGGCGAATCGACCGGCCAACGGCACCGGGCCGCAGGCGTTCGCGGAGGAAAGTCATCGGGATTGCGCTGGCGTGGGAAAGGAGCGCGTGTCCTCGACCGTTTTGCGCGTGCGATTGCCCGAGGCAGGTATCCATCAGTTGTCGCGGCGGTTCCTGATTGCTGGCGTGAGCTCGTTGCCGAAGGGGCGGCGCGTGGACGAACCCGGTCGGCGGTAGCGGCCCGGCTGCTGTCGCAGGCTTATGTCTTCGGTCTGGCGTTGCGACGACACGTCTGGCTCGCAGAGGAACTCCGGATTGTCGACCGCCATGCCCGGGCTATCGTCCGCGGGAAGTATGCGAATGCGGCTGCGGCGGTGCCCGACTGCCGGGAGGCACTCGCGAAGGCCGGCTTGCCGCTCTGCCATCCAATCTCACAGGTTGGCAGCAAGTTGCGCCGTCGGGCGCACGCGCTGGGCCGTGGACCGTGCGTCGTGCACTGGGATCCCAAGGAAGACAGTATTGTCAACCGGTTCGCGCGCGCCCTCGCCGATGGTGAGTACCCGAGCGCGAAGCCGGCGACCAACGACTGCCGGAAGGCGCTTGCCGAGGCAGGACTGACGCGCGGTCGGCGTGAGAACGCGGTTGAACTCAGGCTTCTGGTCCGGTCACGCACATACGGACGAGCACCGTCTTATACGCGCTGGACTTCCGGGGAGGCGAAGGTAGCCGAGCGGTTTGTGCAGGGCCTTGTCAAAGGTGAGTACCCGAGCATGGCCGCGGCGGTTGCCGGTTGCCGGCGCGCGCTCAAGCAGGCCGGATTCGAGACCGGGCGAACGGCCCTTGCAGTCAAGGGGAGACTTACGGACCGCAGCCAAGTTCTGGGTTGGATCGCGGTTGACATACACTTCTCCCCACGGGAGAAGCAGGTTATTGGTCACTTCGCCACGGCCATATTCAGAGGCAAATACAAGACTGCGACTGCGGCGGCGGACGATTGCCTGCGTTCACTCCGGCGGGTCAGGCCTTCGGTCCATCGCAGTAGCGAGAGGGTTGCGGGGAAGCTGCGTGCCGGAGTTCGTGCTTTGGGCAGGAAACAGACCCGGCATCCGTGGTCCCGGCAGGAGGATCGGCTCGTTGCGCGTTTCGCGAAGAGTGTTGCGGACGGACGGTACCCTGGCGCTCCGCAGGCGGCTGTCGACTGCAAGGCGGCGCTTGACCGTCTACGGCACATGCATCAGGGTCGCCAAAGGCCGCTGCCGGTGCGGTCTGTGGAGAGAGTCACCGGTCGCCTGTGGGCCGGGCTCGCAAGGCTCGGTATGCCCCGGGCGCATGGGTTGTGGACCGGTGCCGAGCTACGGGTGATTGACCGCTACGCCCACGCCGTCATTAGGCACCGGTATCCCACTCTGGCCGGCGCGGTTCCAGACTGTTGGAAGGCCGTCAACCGACTCGACTCCGCTGTCAGGGAGCGACGTTCCGGCAGGCATGACAAGCTGACCGTACGTTCGCAGGGAACGGTACACTCCCAGTTGTTTTTTCGGGCGAGGGAGATTGCACACAATCAGATCCCGATGCGGCGGTGGACAGCGGATGAAGACCGCCTCTTGACGAAATGGACGAGGAAGTACGATCTGCATCGCCGCGACAAGCTGCGGATGGACATCAAGACTATCGCCGGGATGCTGCAGGCAGAGCTTGGGCGGCGGGGTTACTACCGTAGTCTCTGCGCCTGTCTCTCCCGAGTGTACGAGGGGCGACGACGCCTGCGCCGCAGGCCTGGCCGCAAAGCATGACCCCCCAGTCGCGACCCCGCTATGCCGTTGCTATCCGTTTCTTGTCCGTAATCGATGAGGCCGTCCCGGAATGGCCGATGGAGTAAGGGTGCGAGTTGAGCTTGACACGCGGCGTGTAGATGCTAGTTTGGCTTAGGTGTATGAATGACTGAAACGCGATTGATGACCCTCGGCTACGAGGGAATGGCGACAGGAGAGTTCGTCCAGACGCTTCGACAGAGCAAGGTGCGGACAGTTGTCGATGTCCGGTTCTTGCCTTTGAGCCGGAAGAAGGGATTCTCTAGGACGGCATTGACCTCCCTGTTGGAACAGAACAACATTGCGTACACGAGCCTGCGTACCCTCGGCACGCCGCCCGAAATGCGGAAGCATTACAAGGAATCCGGCGACTACCGTTGGCTGGCCGTGCACTACCTTTGGTATTTGCGGAGCCAGGGGGATGTCATTGCCGAACTCTACGAGTTGGCGGTCGCAGGCGGGTGTTGTCTGCTGTGCTACGAGCATGAACCGAGCACGTGCCATCGGGCAATCTTGGCGCAGGAGTTGACCCGGCGCAACGGCCACCGATTCCGCATTCAGCACATCTAGTCTTGCCTTGGACAACCAAGCGCATTCTCATCACGGTGAAGGCGACCCCGAATCCCAGCGCGAAATACGGCGAGACGGTTTGCGTCGCGGGCATCGACATGGATTCCGGCGAGTGGATCAGACTATATCCGGTGCCGTTCCGTGACCTTGACAAAAACAGGCGGTTCAACAAGTACGCCATCATTGAGGCTGGCGTCAGGAAGACGCAAGACGACAAGCGTCCGGCGAGCTTCCGCATCAACTCGGATTCCATCAGGAGAGTCGGGTATCTGGATGCCGGCAAAGGTTGGGAGAACCGCAAGGCTGTTGTTCTTCCGACTCTGAGTGCGTCTTTCTGCGACATCCTGCGTCGGCAGACGGAGTCTGACGCGTCGCTTGGTGCATTCAGGCCGCGAGACATCACGTTTGGATGGGAGAAGGCATCGGTCAAGAATGCGGATTGGCGAAGGGCGTGCTATGCACAGATGAGCTTCCTGAATCCTCGCCGCCGGGCGCTCCAGCCTCTGCCTTTCAACTTCAGATACCGTTTCCGGTGCGAAGGAGTAACGGATTGCCCCGGTCACGACCTGATGATCATCGACTGGGAGATAGCCGCCGCCTACGACCGTTGGAGACGGCGCTACCCCAAGACCGAGGAGAGATTGGAGAAAATCAGGCAGAGATGGTTGGGCGCGATGTGCTCGGAGCAGAAGGAAACCATCTTCTTTGTCGGCAACACGAAGCGATTCCGACAGACATTCATGATTCTCGGGGTGTTCTATCCGCCACGGTCGGGTGCGGCTAGCCCGGGTGAGTAGCCGCGCCATTCGTTTCTTGTCCTTCAGTTCAGGAGAGACTGCGGTCGACCTGCACATCACAGCCGACCGCATGCTGAAGACATAATTCATGGCTGCGTACTCCCACATCGAATGGACCGAGGCGACGTGGAATCCGACTACCGGGTGTAGTCACATCAGTGACGGTTGTGCGCACTGCTACGCCGAGCGGTTGGCGAAGCGGCTGCAGGCGATGGGGAACCCGAACTACCGGAATGGTTTCAAGCTCACTCTGCACGAGCACATGCTCGAAGTCCCGAAGTCGTGGCGCAAGCCTCGGATGGTATTCGTCAACTCGATGTCCGACCTGTTTCACACCCGCGTGCCGTTCAGTTTCGTCGACCGCGTCTTCGACACCATGCGGACGTGTCCACAGCACGTATTCCAGGTCCTGACCAAGCGTAGCGGGAAGATGCTTGCCTATGCCCAGAGGGTGAAGCAGTGGCCGGCGAATGTCTGGATGGGCGTGACGGTCGAGAGCGGCCGGCATACGTCCCGTATCCACGACCTTCGACAGGTTCCTGCGCCGGTCCGCTTCCTGTCGTGCGAACCACTGATTGCTCCGGCAGGGCGACTGCCACTGAAGGGCATTCACTGGGTGATTGTCGGCGGCGAGTCCGGGCCCGGCGCTCGCCCGATGAAGGAGGAATGGGTTCAGTCGGTCAAGCGTCAATGCGAGTCGGTAAGAGTCCCGTTCTTCTTCAAGCAGTGGGGTGGGGTACGGAAGCACCTGACCGGCAGGGAACTCGACGGCCGGATTTACGACCACATGCCAGGTCAACCCGAGCAGATACTCGCCGCTGACGCACCCCGGTTGCAGACCGGAATTCGCTGATTGCCCGGGAAGCTCGAAGGGCACCGCAGCCATTCCCGTCCGAAAAGTCAGTCCGGAGCCGGGCGCGGGCTTCGCAGGAGATTGATAGAGTCACTGCGCCTCAGGGTCATACCTGATTGAGCCGCACCCAACCCCGGACCGGTTCCATCGAAGACCGTGCGCTGAAATGGAACAGCGCTACCAGCAGGCCTGTTTCTGTGCAAGGTCGTGTCCCTATCGAGGACGGTTTCGGATTCCACCGGTGGTTCTTCACCGAATCTTGATTTGACCGGCGTGTCGCTCTGAGATAGACTGCAATGAAGTGAGACACTGATGATTGACATCAAAGAGAAGTA
>CBDUZK010000082.1:0-9241 GCA_965371675.1 uncultured bacterium
CCGCATCTCGGCCCGGTTCCGGTGGGGCGACGGGACGGCCTCGGCGTGGTCGCTCACGGTCGCGCCCGGCGACACGGTCCTCGACTCGGTGTACTGTGCTGCCGACGGCATCTACGAAGTACGCGTGGACCTGCGCGACGCCCGCGGCACCATCACCCCGTCCGCGGCCCTCGTCAACCTGAAGGTCACCCGCATCGCCCCGCTCTGGATATGGAGTATGGACGATGAGGAATTCTTCGCCTCGGCCGCACTCGGGATCCGCAACGGCGAGTTGCACATCTACAGCCAGCCCTGCGAACAGGAACGTGTCGCCTGTCACTCCGCCGGCGGCGCGCTGCTCTGGCACACATCGATACCGGTCAGCGGGGAATATGCCCCGTCGCTCGGCCCAAATGGCTCCCGGCTCTACGTCACCGACGACTGTGGTGACATCCTTGGACTCTGCTGCCTCGACACCGACGACGGCCGGCTCTGCTGGCAATACGAGGCTTGGGGTCTGTACGGCACGCCAGCCATCGGCCCGAACGGCGAAATCTACGTGACGGACAACTATAGCCCGGCGTTGCTCCGGATCGCCGACGACGGCGACTCGGCCCGGGTCGTCTGGCGCCTGGCCTTCGAGAACGCCTACGAACTCACCCCCTGCCCGGTAGTCGGGACCAACGGCACGGTTTACGTCACTCTCGACTACGAGTCATCCACACGTCTCTCGGCCGTCTCTCCCGAGGGCCCACTGCTCTGGACCGACTCGACGCACATCGCGACAGCAGGGGGCGATCCTCCGCAGCCGGTCATTGATGGTCTGGGCCGCGTCATCGTGCCGAGCGAGGACGGCGGGCTCTACTGCTTCAATGCCGACGGCACCCTTGCCTGGTTGAACGCCGGCTTCGTTCCCTACGGGATGTCGGTCGTCGTCGGCATCGACAACGCAATCTACTTCCTCGACTACGACCTCTCCGTCCTCGTCCGCCTGAATCCCGAAAACGGCCGCGAGGTGTGGCGGTCCGAACTGGACGAACTCGAGACCTTCTCCACGCCCGTGCTTGCCGCCGACGGCACCGTTCTCGTCACGGAAGTAGAGACAGCCTACATCGTCGCCGTTGACCCGGACGGCCTCCTGGTCTGGGAGTTCTGCGGGATTGACTCGCTCGGCATCGGCATGACCCGCTCGCGCGGCACCGACGAGGGCGAGGATGAGTGCGCCTCACCGGTCATCGGCCCGGACGGCAACCTCTATCTGCCGACGTACGACTACGGCCTCTGGTGCATCTCGCTCGGCGACCTGCGCCTGGCCCAGACCCCTTGGCCGACCTACAACCACGACCCGGCCCGCTCCGGATGGGCCGGACGGCGGTAGGACCATGACGGCCATGCAGCCGAACAAGAGGACACCGTGACGCGCACACTCGCCGTCCTGCTTGCGGCCATGGCGGTCGCTGTCACGTCCTGCCGCCGCGACCTGCCGCCCACCCTGCCCGAACTCTCCGGCGACCTTACCGGCTGGCCGGGCGACACCCTGATGTACTCGGCCGTGGCCATCGACCCGGAAGGCGGCGCGCTCAGCTACCTGTTCTCGTGGGGCGACACCTGCGGCGCGGAGTGGACTCCTCCATCCCCCAGCGGCGACACGGTCACAGGCCGGCACGTCTATGCCGACTCCGGCACGGCAATCGTCAAGGTCCAGGTGCGGGATGAAGCCGAACAACTCTCCGAATGGTCCAACCCGCTTGAAGTCAGCCTCGGCCGCATCCACCCGACGGTGCCGACCACGCCCACGGGTCCGGACAGCGGCATCACCATCTGGTCATACGAGTTCCTGACGACCACCATGAACCCGTACGGCGAAAGCCTGAGCGTTCAGTTCGACTGGGGTGATTCCACCCCGCAGTCATGGGGCCGACCGGCTGCGCAAGAGGGCACATATCACGGCTATCATGGGTACACAGTGTGCGGGACATTCGAGGTCCGGGCTCGGGCAGTGGATGCGGGCGGCTGGATTACCGAGTGGTCCACCCCGCATCGGGTCACAATCACCAGCCACCCGCCCTACGAACCCCCGGCACCGTTCGGACCCCGGGATGGAGAAAAGGACTCAGTCCATGGGTTGTCATGCACGGCCGCCGACCCGGACGGCGACAGCGTATCAATCCGGTTCTCCTGGGGCGACGGCGACACGTCCGACTGGAGCGCCCTCGTCAAACCGGGGGATACGGTCACCCTGGGCCACTCCTGGTCCACCTTCGGCACGTACGAAGTCAAGGCCCAGGCCCGCGATGCTGATGGCGGGGTCTCGGCGTGGTCTCCGGGTCGAACCTTCGACACGCGCCCGGCGTTGCTCTGGTGTTTCGAGACCGGGCGGGACATCCGGACTGCCCCGGCTGTCGCCGCTGACGGCACGGTGTATGTCGGGTCGGACGACGGCTGCCTGTACGCCGTCAACCCGGACGGCAGCCTCAAGTGGCAATACCGAGCCGGTACTGTCCGCTCCTCACCCGTCGTCGCGGATGACGGCACGGTCTGCTTCGGCTCGGCCAGCAAGCACGTCTATGCTCTTCAACCGGACGGCACGGTGGAGTGGACCTACAAAACACGCGGAGAGGTACGGTCCTCCCCGGCCATCGCCGCCGACGGCAACATCTACTGCGGCTCACGCGACAACTACCTCCATGCGCTGGCTTCTGACGGCACCGAGAAGTGGTGTTACGACACCGGCAGCAACGTTGAGTCCTCGCCGGCGATTGGGTCCGACGGGACGGTCTACTTCGGCTCAAACAACAACCACATCTACGCCCTGAATCCTGACGGGACCCTCAGGTGGCGGTTCGCGACCGGCGATGATGTTCTTGCTTCTATGGGTATTGGACCGGACGCCACGATATACGTCGGGTCGGAGGACAACTACCTGTACGCCTTTAACCCGGATGGCTCGCTGAAGTGGCGGTACGGAACCGACGCCGACGTCGAGTCATCACCGGCAATTGGGTCCGACGGCACCGTCTACTTCGGATCGAACGACAACTACATCTACGCCCTGAATCCTGACGGCACCCTCCGGTGGCGCGTCGCCACCAAAGGCAACGTCACCTCCTCTCCCGCCCTTGCCGCGGACGGCACGGTCTACTGCGGGTCGTGGGACAACTACCTCTACGCCCTCAACCCGGACGGCACGCTGAAGTGGCGCTGCCGGGCGGGCCGCGATATCCGGTCTTCCCCGGCAATCGGCCCGGACGGCACTGTCTACTTCGGCTCGGACGACGACTACCTGTACGCCATCGAGGGCGGCAGCCCACTGGCGACCGCGCCCTGGCCCAAGTTTCACCACGACAGCCGCAACACCGGCCGGGTCGGAGGGGAATAGGAAATGCGACGCTTTGAGACACTACGAGGCTCGGTCGTGAGCCTGTTCGGAACCCGCACGCTCGCGGTTGGTGCGGCCCTGCTCCTGGCCTGCATGCCGCCGCCGGTCAATCAACCGCCCGATGCACCCGGGGCTCCGGCCGGTATCGTCTCCGGCTGCATCGACAGTGCGTACACCTTCAGAGCCGCGGCCAGCGACCCGGACGGCGACAGCGTCAGCATCCGCTTCGATTGGGGTGACGGCGACTCATCGGACTGGAACGCGCACTCTCCATCTGGCGACTCGGTATTCGCGAGCCACTCCTGGACAGACACCGGCAGCTATGAGGTCCGCGCCCAGGCCCGGGACGCGAGCGACTCGCTCTCGGACTGGTCCGACCCACTCGCGGTCGCCATCGGGCTCAAACCCGGCACCTTGAAGTGGCGCTTCCAGGCCGACGACCGCGTCGGCTCCTCCCCGGCAATCGGCCCGGACGGCACCATCTACTTCACCTCCGACGCACACACCTTCTACGCCCTCAGCCCTGACGGCACCCTCAAGTGGCAGGTCCAGACGGACCTCGGCCTGACCTGCTGCTCGCCCGCGGTCGGCGCGGACGGCACGGTCTACGTCGGTTCCTATGAAGGCTACATCTACGCCCTGCACCCCGACGGCTCTGAGAAGTGGCGGTACGAAACCGGGGCGTACTCCTACTCCGGGCCCTCCATCGGGCCGGACGGAACCATCTACTGCGGGTCCGCCGACGAGTACGTGTACGCGCTGAATCCCGACGGGACGATGAGATGGCGGTTCCGGATGCTGGCGCAGACCTTCTCCTCTCCGGCAATCGCATTTGATGGATCCGTCTACTTCGGCTCCGAGGACGGCTACCTGTATGCCCTGAACGCGGACGGCACGCTGAAGTGGAAGAAGCAGGCAGCTGGCTGGGTTAATTCCTCTCCCGCCATCGGCTCGGACGGCACGGTCTATGTCGGGTCGGACGACGGGTCCGTCATCGGCCGGAGAGGCAGCAATGGCCAGAACGTGTGGTCGTACAAGCCCGGCGGAGGGTTCCTGTCCTCACCCGTGATCGGCCCGGACGGAACAATCTACGCAGGGTCCTTTGATTCCGGCATGCATGCGGTCGAAGTAGACGCTGATTTGAAGTGGAACTTCGGAGCCGGAACCGATGTGCTTTCATCGGCTGCCATCGCCGCGGACGGCACCGTCTACTTCGGCTCATCGGACAGCTTCGTATACGCCCTCAACCCTGACGGCACGGTCAGGTGGCGTTGTAGAACCGATGGCCGGGTCCGGTCTTCGCCTGCCATTGCCGCCGACGGCACAGTCTACATTGGCTCCGAGGACGGCTATCTGTACGCCATCACAGGCTCGGCTCCTCTTGCCGAATCGCCGTGGCCGATGTTCCGCCACGACAGCCGGCACACCGGCCGCGTCGACGGCGGACGCTAGCGGCCGGTAGTCCGTGCGTCCTCCACGGCAACCCGGCATGACCGACCGACCGGGTCGTCAATCTGCTGGCGCAGGCAATCGGTCGGAGAGGAACCGACCTACGGAGAGCCAGGCGGCGGGCTCTCGTCGGTAACGTCCCCGGACGCTGACTTCCGTCGGTGCTGCATGTACCAGATGACCCCGATGAAGCGGAGGAAAAGCACCCGGAGGAACCACTTGCGGCGCTCGTTCGGGTCGGTCTCATCCCGGACAATGCTGTTCAGAAGCCGTATCCAGAAGAGAATGCCCACCCCCGCCGCGGCAGCCGCTGCGGCCAGGATAAGGACTCGAAGTGCTATGTGTATGTCATCCATCACACTATGCTACATCGGAAACCGGTCTGATATTCACTCCGGAACATCGAGGATACAATGTCATTTAGGTAACCGCGAGGCGTGTCAAGGGTGGGGCGGTCGGGAGATAGGGTAACATCGTACCCGTCTCCAGCCTGAACGGCTGGGAGGCGGGTTTCTGCTGTTGAGCATCCCGAGAAGCAGCGGGGTGCGGTCGTTTGTGTCACGTAAGTGAGTACGGTTTTCACCGACCGTACCCCAGGGGGTACCGGCTTCCCGGAGCGGCCCCGGGCGTGACCCCGGGGGCCACTAGAGGGATGGCTACCCCAATGGCTACCTCAATGACTGCCCGGGCCGCCAGGGTAGCCACTAGGGTAACCGCTAGGATAGCCGCTCCCCTAGCCACTAGGATAGCCACCCGGGTAACCGCCAGGGCAGCCGCTCCCCTAGCCGCTAGGGTAGCCACCCGGGTAGCCGTCCCGGGGGCCACCCCCGGGGTGCGGGAGGGGGGAAATTCAGAGTCCGGCTAACGGACTATAAGTGAATGACTTAGCCAGATAGTGCGGTTGCGCGCTATGATAATATATGTTATCATCGGGTCGGAGGAAATGCCGGTATGAAACACGCAGTTACGACGTTTCGGTTCCCAATACCCGAGACACTTTTCATGTCTTAGAGTTCCAAGAGCGTCAAGGGATAGCCGCCCCACCCTACCGATTCCAGATTGGGGATTGCGAGCCCCGGGGACGCGACGCGTCCAGGCCCGACAATGGCGTCTGTCCGGAGTGACGTCTAAACGCGCTTCTTCCGAAGCCGCAGGGAATTGGTGACGACGTTGATGGAGCTTGCCGCCATTGCGGCCTCAGCAATCAACGGGTGCAACACGCCGAGCATCGCCAGCGGCACCGCGATGAGGTTATAGAAGGACGCCCAGAACAGGTTCTGCTTGATTTTCGTAAACGTGGCCCGGGACAACCGGATTGCAGTCACAATCCCGCCCGGGTTCCCGCGCACCAGCGTCACGTCGCTCGACTCAATCGCGACGTCGGTACCGGTCCCGATGGCAATCCCGACGTCAGCCGCCTTCAATGACGGGGCGTCGTTGATGCCGTCGCCCACCATCGCCACGCGGCCGAACTCTTCCTGCAGGTCCCGCACCGTAGCCTGCTTCTCCGCGGGCAGGACCTCGGACACGACCCGGTCGATTCCGACCTCGCGCGCGACCGCCTCCGCGGTCTGGCGGTTGTCGCCGGTCAGCATCACCGGCACGATACCCAGCTTTTTCAGTCCCTCAATCGCCTCGCGGGCGTCGGGCTTGACCGCGTCCGCGATTCCCATGACTCCGAGCACCCGGCCACCGGCGGCGACGTACACCACGGTCCTGGCCCTGCCGCGCAGCCGCTCGGCCTGTGCCCCGAGCGTGCCAACCTTGATCCCGGCATCCGTCAGCAGTACTTCGGTCCCGACCAGGACATCTTCGTGTCCAACCCGGCCGCGCACCCCTTTGCCGGGCACAGCTTCCAGCCCAACCGGTTCGACAAGTTCCAGATGCCGGGCATTGGCCGACTCGACTACCGCCCGGGCCAGCGGATGTTCCGAGCCTCGTTCCAGCGACGCCGCGACCGCCAGCAACCGGCCCGGTTTGACACCGTCGGCAGTTACCACGTCCGTCACTTCGGGCCGACCCCGGGTTATCGTCCCGGTCTTGTCCAGGATTACCGCGCGCACGTCCTTCAAAGTCTGGATTGCCTCGCCGCTGCGGAACAGGATTCCGCGCTCGGCGCCCATTCCCGACCCAACCATCAGCGCGGTCGGCGTTGCAAGCCCGAGCGCGCACGGGCACGCGATGACCAGCACCGCGATACCGGCGAAGAACGCCAGCGACAGCGGGGACAGTCCCGGGTTCACCCACGGGAGGAACGCGTGCGCCCACACCAACAGCGGGCGCAACTGCTCCGCGAACAGCAGCCAACCGATGAACGTCACCAGCGCCAGCACCACGACCACCGGTACGAATCGCCCGACGACCCGGTCCGCAAACGCCTGGATCGGTATCTTGGACCCCTGCGCTTCCTCGACCAGCCGGATGATCTGGCTCAGGAACGTGTCCTTGCCCACTTTGGTGACTTCGACCTTGACCAGCCCGGCCTGGTTCACGGTCGCGCCGATTACCTCGTCGCCGGCGCCCCGCGCCATTGCCATCGGTTCGCCGGTCACCATCGACTCATCCACGCTCGTCCGCCCTTCGACAACCCGGCCGTCGGTCGGTATCTTCTCGCCCGGCTTGATAATCATGACATCGCCCGGCATCAGGTGCGCGACCGGCACTTCCTTCTCCCTGCCGTCGACAATGATGCGTGCGGTCCTCGCCCCGAGCTCAACCAGGCGACGAATCGCCTGCGAAGCCCGACCTTTGGCCCGGGCCTCGATGAACCGGCCGGTCAGGTGGAACGCCATGATCATGCCGGCGATGCCGGCGAAGCTCGTAATCGGAACCCCGGCGAGCACCGCAATCCCGGAGCCGAGCGCGGCCAGTGTCCCGAGCGCAATCAGTACGTCCATCGACGCCGCCCGGGCTCTCAAGGAACCGAACGCCTGGCGCAGCGTCTGCCGGCCCGGGCCGAAGACCGCGGCCGCGCCGAGGACAAGCTCAATCCACGGGAAGAACGGGATGTGGACACCGGCCATATGCACGACCATCAGCGCCATCGCCGGACCGACCAGGACCCAGGCCCAGGTCAGCCGGCTGCGCGCCAGGCGCCACTCGTGCGCCTCCACCTCCTCCAGGTCTTCGTCCTCCTGCCGCACCGCGTAGCCCGCGCTCACAATCGCCGAGTCCAGGTCAGACCGCTTCGACAACTTCGGGTCGAATTCGACAATCGCCTTCTCGGCCGCGAAGTTCACAACCGCGGTCTTCACGCCCGGCATCCGGTTGAGCGCCTTCTCGATTGTCAGGGCGCAACCCGCGCACGACATCCCGCCGACACCGATGGAACAGGTCTCGGTCTGCCCAAGCCGCGGCGCCGGCATGCTGACCTTACCTTCGGCTTCACTGTCCTGCCCTCCAGCCTCTGTCTTCCCCGTCACCAGGAACTGCTCCGGGTCTTCCCGGAACCGCTTCAGGCAGCTCGGGTTGCAGAAGTAGTAGTCAGTATCGTGGTGCCGCCACTTCCCGGCCTCGCTCCCCTCACGCACTTCCATCTTGCAGACCGGGTCGACGTGGATGCGGTTGTCTTCTGCCATGTCACTGCTTTAGACCGGGCATCGAGCCGTCCGGTTCGCGCCCGACCTGCCATTCGGCCGCCGATTCGGGCGAACCCAAGACCGCAACTTCGAGTCCAATTGTCCATATGCCAAAAGGAGGCAAGCCATGAAGAGAACTGCAGGATTTGTCGGGCTTTTTGCCGGTGGACTCGTCGCCGGCGCCGTCATCATGGGCCTGGTTGCGTGGAACATGATGCCAGGCATGATGCTCACCGTCCACGAGAGCCAGTTCGGGTTCGACGAGACGGTCGAGTTTGTGACCGCCTCGGCCACGAAGCACGGGTGGCAGGTTCCGAAGATCTATGACCTCCAGGCCAGCCTTGTCAAGGCGGGCCACGACGACATGACCCGGGTCAAGGTCCTCTCGCTCTGCCAGCCGGATCACGCCTACGGCGTGCTCCACCATGACGAGAACAAGAAAATCACCGCCATCATGCCCTGCCGGGTCGGTGTCTACGAGGACGCCTCCGGCAAGGTGTACATCTCGGAGATGAACATGGGGCTGATGAGCCGGATGTTCGGTGGTTCAATCGCCGAGGTCATGGGTAAGGTCGCGGAAGAGGAACACGAGATGATGAAGGGTGCCTTCGGCGACCAGAGTGCGGCGCCCGCACAGCCGACGCCGGTGGCCGCTCGCTGAGGGTTTCCCGACCCTGATTGCATATCGGGCCGGTCTGACGCACCTGCGTCGAGGCCGGCCCGTTTTCTTCCCGGTGTGCGGCCCTACCTCAGGTACACGGCCCGCTTCGTAACCGACACCTCGCCGGTCCGGGCCCGAACCAGGTACACCCCGGCTCCAACCGACTCGTCCGGCTACCAGCAGTACCTGTTCCCT
>CBDUZK010000083.1:0-9177 GCA_965371675.1 uncultured bacterium
TCCCCGAGCAGGTGTTGGAGCACGCGCGACCCCACGTCGACGACGTCGAGCGCACGCTCTCTGAACAACACGACCTCGCTGGCGGCGACCTGCCGGGTCAGGTGCTTCAGCGTCTCGGCGTAGGAGAACTCGGCGTTCCGCGCCCGCTTCCTGATGAAACGCCTGGTCTGCCCCAGTATCTCCTCATCGGCAAGCAACGCCAGTTGCACCCCGACGAACTCCGCGAAATCACGGCCCATCTCCTTCTTCACCCGGCTGTGCAGCTTCTTCAGGTCCCGCTGGGCTGCCCGGACCGCCCGGTCGAACCGTTGGACCTCGGAATCGACCGCCGACGGCCGGAGAATATGCTCGGTCAACTCCGGCAGGTATGGCTTGTAGACAAACACCTTCCCCTGGGCGAAACCGTGCGACACCGGGCTGCCCCGGAATATCCGCTCCCTGCTGCGAGTCACAGGCTCCCCAGTTTGGCCTTGAGGGCCGGGAAGGCCTCACCCTCATCCTCACCCTCCACTTCCAGGGTAAGGATGCTGCCGGTCGGGGCCGCCAGGGTAAGAAGCGCCAGGATGCTCTTGCCGTTCGCCCACATACTGTCCTTCGCCACTCGTACGTGCGATTTGTATTTCTCGGCTTCCCGGACGAAATCCGCCGCCGGCCGCGCGTGCAGGCCGACCGCGCAGTGCAAGGTCACCGAATCGCTGATCACCCGGCCTCCGAAACCGACGGACGACACGCAACCTGCAGCGATGATTGAGCTCCAAGTCTGTGGACAAACCGGCTGTGGGCGTTTCTCACGCGGGTAAATATAGTGTCCGCCCCTCCAGCGTCAACCCTCTCATGACCGACCCGGTGGCGGTTGACACCCCACCGGGTCGGTCTATAATTTGAACTGATGCGTGTGCATGCTCGTTTGTGCAAGAAAGATGTCCTCCGTCGGATGGCACAGTGCGACGGAACTTGTCGCTTTCAGGAGGTTTAGGATATGGCAGAGGCTCCCCAGCATGACGGACAGGAATCCCAGGACTCGGGAACCGCACTCGAACAGAAGTTCGGTGTTCCGTTCGTTGACCTGACCAACTTCAAGATCGACTCGGAAGTCCTGCAGATGTTCCCAGAGCAGTTCCTGCGCGCGAACAACCTCATCCCGCTCTTCCGTTCCGGGAACACGCTCGCCGTAGCCCTGACCGACCCGGGCGATATCTTCGTACTCGACGAAGTCCGGCGCATGACCGGAATGGAAGTCGAACCGATGGTTTGCCGCGAACTGGACTTCTTCGGTGCGCTCAACCAGTATTACAGCACTCCCGAAACCCCGGACCTCCCGGACGAGGATGAGGTCCTCAACCTCGACGACCTGCCGGAAGAAGAAGAAGGCGCGGCCCTCGAGCAAGGGAACGAACCCCGCAAGCTCGAAGAAGCCGCCTCCGAAGCCCCGGTCGTTCGATGGGTGAATACGATGATCATCCGCGCCGTGCGCGAACGCGCATCCGACATCCACATCGAACCGACCCGCGAGGGACTGAGCGTACGTTTCCGCATCGACGGCATACTCCACCAGATTATCGCTCCCAAAAAGGCGTTGCAGCTCGCGGTCGTGTCCCGTATCAAAATCATGTCACGGATGAACATCGCGGAGAAACGCGTTCCGCAGGACGGCCGCTACGGCGCAATCGTCGACGGACGCGAGATCGACTTCCGTGTCTCCACCTTCCCGTCCACCTACGGCGAAACGGTCGTCATGCGGATCCTCGACCGGATGCGCCTGCTCTCGCTCGACGAGCTCGGCTTCATCAAGGAGCGGCTCACAATGATTCGTGAGATGATCGCCAAACCGCACGGAGTCATCCTCGTCACCGGGCCGACCGGTTGCGGCAAGAGTACGACCGTATACGCAATCCTCGGCGAGATCCGGGGCAGCGACAAGAACATCATCACGATTGAAGACCCGGTCGAGTACGATATCGACAGTATCTGCCAGTCCCAGGTCAACGAACAGGCCGGCTACAACTACCTCCTCGGCCTCAAACACATCCTCCGTCAGGACCCGGACTGCATCATGATCGGGGAGATTCGCGACGGCGAAACCGCCGGTGTTGCCATCCGGGCGGCACTCACCGGTCAGCTCGTGTTCTCGACCATCCACACCAATGACGCTCCCGGGACAATCACCCGTCTGATTGACATGGACATCGAGCCCTTCCTGGTCGCGTCAGCTATCGAAGGCGTTGTCGCCCAGCGTCTCGTCCGCAAAATCTGCTCCAGATGCAAGGAAACCTACGATCCGCCTTCGACCATGCTCGAAGAACTGGAGCTTGCGGCGGACACCAAGTTCCACCGTGGCAAGGGCTGCGACCATTGCCACAATACCGGCTACCACGGACGGATCGGGATCTTCGAAGTACTGAAGATGAACGACCGCATCCGCGAACTCGTAGTGACCCGACCGCCCACCAGTGCGATCCGCGCGCTGGCCCAGGAACACGGGATGAAAACCCTCTGGACCGACGGCATCGACAAAGTCCTGGACGGGGCCACGACAATCGACGAAGTCATGCGCGAAGCCGAGAAGCTCGACTAACTGTCAATGAAACGGGGGAACCATGCCACTGTTTCGATATAGGGTCCGGGACAAGGAAGGCCAGGTCGTTTCCGGGACCCTCGAAGGTACTGACGTCAACACAGTCGTCGCACGACTGGACACACTCGGATACATACCGATCTCGATCAAGGAAGAGAAACGCGGTGGTGAACTCAGCTTCGATTTCGCCAAGTACTTCGAACGCGTCAAGCCGGTCGACCTGATCAATTTCACCCGCCAGTTCGTAACTCTGCATCGCGCCGGTCTCCCCATGCTCTCCGCAATCGGCGCGCTTCAGGCCCAGACCACAAGCAAACCACTCTCACGCGCGCTTGACGGCATCCGCAAAGACCTGATGGGTGGAAGCGCGCTCTCCGCCTGCCTAGCCAAGTACCCCCGCATCTTCGGCGAACTGTACGTAAACTCGATCTGGGCGGGTGAGACCGGTGGTGTGCTCGACGAGATCATGGACCGGTTGGTCATGCTGCTTGAGCACGAGCGGAAACTGAAGAGCGACGTCGGGGCGGCGATGCGCTACCCGATCATCCTGATGGGCGGCTTCGCGGTCGCCATCCTCGTGATGGTGACCTTCGTGCTGCCGAAATTCACGCAGCTCCTCACCACTACGGGTGGCACGATGCCTCTGCCGACGCAGATCCTGATCATGGTCACGGACTTCATGTCGGTCTACTGGTACATCGTCCTCCTCCTGGCCGCCGGTGCCGGCGTGCTCTTCTACCTGTTCATCCGCACCGGGGCGGGACGGCTCTGGTGGGATCGTACGAAGCTGCGCCTGCCCGTATTCGGCCCGATTCTCTACAAGATGGCGATTTCCAGGTTCGCCCGCATGTTCGAGACGCTCGACCGCACCGGTCTGCCGATCCTGCGGAGTCTCAACCTCGTGGCCAAGACCGTCGGCAACGTCTATTTCGCCTCGGCAATCAACCAGATCGCCGAAAGTGTGCGCCGCGGACGCGGGCTCGCCGCGCCGATGCGCGAGGTGAGTATCTTCCCGCCGATGGTTGTCCAGATGGTCGCGACCGGCGAGGAATCCGGTGCGCTCGACGACATGCTGAAACAGGTATCCGACTACTACGACAGCGAAGTCGAGTACATGGTGAAGAACCTGACCGCCATGATTGAGCCGATAATGATCGGTGTGATGGGCGTCGGCGCCATTTTCCTGATTGTCGCCATCATCATGCCCTACATGTCAATCCTGTCGAGCTTCGGTTCGGGTGGTGGGTACGGAACCCACTAGCTGAAAGACCGGAAACCGCTGCAGACCGTCTCGTCGAGTTTCTCGATGACCGCGGTCACCAGTTTCACGACCGCGTCGTAGTCACCCTCCGCCATGATGCCGGAATGGGCGTGGATGTAACGCGTTGGCCAGCCGATTGCCAGTGACGGTACGCCGCCATGACTCAGGTGGACGGCACCCGTATCGTACCCGCCCCGGACCGTAGTCAGGTGATGTGGAATTCCTGAACGCTCGGCGGTGTCGATTACGAAGTCCCGCAGGCGGACGTTCGGGATCATCGAGCGATCGTGCACCAAGATTGCAGCGCCGTTCTTGAGTCTCTCTTCCGTATCCTTGCGCGGCTTCGCCGGGGACTCATAGCAAAGGGAAACGTCCAGGGCGAAGGCGACGTCCGGGTGGACGACGTCTGCCGCGGTCCTCGCTCCCCGCAGCCCGACCTCCTCCTGCACGGTCCCCACGAGGCAGACGGTCGCAGCGAGGTCAAGCCCGGCCAAGGCCCGCCCGATTTCGATCAGCATGCCGCAACCACCCCGGTCATCCCAGGCCTTGGCCATCATCAGGTTGTTGGCGAGTTCGGTGAACGGTGAAACCGGCACAACCGGGTCGCCCGGCCGCACTCCCAGTTCCGCGCGCACGTCAAACCCGTCGGTGCACCCGACGTCAATGAACATCCGGTCGATGTCGGGGAGCTGCTTGCGCTCCGCCTCGGTCAACTCGTGCGGAGGCTTCGTGCCGATCACCCCGGTGAAATCGCCCTTGCGCGTCCGCAGCAACACCCGCTGACCGAGCAACACCTGGGGCCACCAGCCCCCGGCCGGCAGGAACCGGATGTACCCGTCCCGTGTAATCGACTTGACCAGGAATCCGACCTCATCCATGTGAGCTGACACCATCACGCGCGGCCGCTCCGAGCGACCGTTGATCGTGCATATCACACTGCCCAGCCCGTCCCGGGAAATCGTACCCACCTTCCCGAGCTCACGCTGCATGATCACCGCGGGCTCGGCCTCAAACCCGGAAGGCCCGAAAGCCTCAGTCAGTTCCTTCAGCAATGCACGGTCTGCCACGGTGTCCTCCTCTCGACCGGACTAAACGTCCAGGTTCTGTACTGCGTGCGCGTTCTCCTCGATGAACTGCCGCCGCAGCTCAACCTGGTCCCCCATCAGCGTCTTGAACACACGCTCCGCCTCGGTGGCGTCCTCCATCTTGACGCGCTTGAGGGACCGGTGCGTGGGGTCCATCGTCGTCTGCCACAACTGCGCCGGGTTCATCTCGCCGAGACCCTTGTATCGCTGGATGTCGAACTTCTCATTCTTGTGCGCCTTCCGATACCGGGAGAGCTCCTCCTCGGAATACAGGTACGTCTCTTCCTTGCCCTGCTTGACCCGGTAGAGCGGGGGCTGGGCGATGTATATGTACCCCGCGTCGATCAGCGGCTGCATGAAGCGGTAGAAGAAAGTCAGGAGCAGGGTCCTGATATGGGACCCGTCGACGTCCGCGTCGGTCATGATTACAATCTTATGGTAGCGGGCCTTCTCCGGATCGAAATCGTCCGCGCTGATGCCCGCACCGATTGCCGAGATGATCGCGCGAATCTCGTTGTTCGACAGGACCCGGTTCAGTCCGGACTTCTCGACGTTGAGAATCTTGCCCCGCAGCGGCAGGATCGCCTGGAACCGGCGGTCCCGACCCTGCTTGGCCGATCCGCCGGCCGAATCGCCCTCAACGATGAACACCTCGCTCTCGGCCGGGTCGCCGCTCGAACAGTCGGCCAGCTTCCCGGGAAGCGTATCCGATTCCAGCAGTGACCGGCGCCGGGTCAGCTCGCGCGCCTTGCGCGCCGCGGTCCGGGCCTTGGCTGCGGACACCACCTTCGCGATGATCTTGCCGGCGACCCTCGGGTTTTCCTCGAGGTACGCGGACAGCTTCTCGAACACAATCGACTCGACGATACCCTTGGCCTCGCCATTGCCGAGCTTCGTCTTGGTCTGCCCCTCAAACTGCGGGTCGCCGATCTTGATCGATATGACCGCGGTCAACCCCTCCCGCACGTCCTCACCGGTCAGGTCGACCTTCTCGCGTCCCCCGTAACTCCGGCGGGCGTAGTCGTTCACCGAACGCGTCAGCGCGGCCTTGAACCCGGAAAGATGCGTACCGCCCTCGTGCGTGTTGATCGTATTGGCGAACGAGAAAATGCTCTCGCTGAACCCGTCGTTGTACTGGAACGCCACGCCGACCTCGATTCCGTTGCGGTCCTCCGCGAGCGAAATCGGCTTGTGGAGCCGGTTGCGACCCGCATCAAGGTAGCCCACGAAATCGGCCAGGCCGTGCCGGAACTGGAAATCCTCCTGTTTCCCGGAACGCTCGTCCACGACCCGGATTCGCAGGTCCTCGTTCAGGTAGGCCAGTTCCCTCATCCGGGTCGCAAGGATATCGTACTTGAACTCGACGCTCTCGAAGATATCGGAATCCGGCTTGAACGTGATTCTCGTCCCGGTGGTCTTCGACTTGCCCGTGACCTTGAGTTTCTTCTTGACCTCACCGCGGGCAAACTCCATCCGGTGGACCTTGCCGTTCCGCCGCACCTCGGCAACCAGGCTCTCGGACAGGGCATTGACCACGGACACGCCGACGCCGTGCAGGCCGCCGGATATCCGGTACACCTTGTGCCCGAACTTGGCCCCACTGTGCAGAACCGTCAGAACCACTTCGAGCGCGGACCGCTTCTCGGTCGGATGCTTGTCAACCGGGATACCGCGGCCGTTGTCGTCAACCGTGATCGAACTGTCCGGGTGGATGGTCAGCACCACCCTGTCACAGTACCCGGCCAACGCCTCGTCAATCGCGTTATCGACCACCTCGTATACAAGATGATGCACACCCCGCTGGCCGATGTCCCCGATGTACATCGCCGGACGGTGACGCACGGCTTCAAGTCCTTTCAGGACATGGATTTGCGCTGCACTGTAGGCTTCAGGCATAGACGTGTATGTTATCATTGCCGGGCGCAAAATCAAGACGAAACTGGGGCTTCAGAACGAACGCGGTGACCACTCAGGCACGCTTCGAACGACCCAGTACAAACCGGATATCCTTGAGCCTGCCGCGGGCGATTTTCGGGGCAAGACTGCGCATCAACTGCGGCTTCAGGAACCGCAGCTCGGTCATCCACACCGGGCTGTCGACCGCGACCGTCAAGACCCCTTTCTCAAATGACAGGGACCTGGTGTGCTGCGCGATCTTCTCACCCGCTGCCCCGGGCCACGCATCGACCAGCCGCTGGCCCTCCACGACGCGCACCAGCTTCAGGCGTCGGATGACTGCGGGCAAGGCCTGCCCGACGCTAGTGAACTTCCTGGACTTTCCCCGCTTCGACATGAAAGACCTTGCCTTCCGTAGTAAAGGGCCTGGCCGCGGCGTAGAGCACCTGCCCGTGCTCCCGCACGAGTTGCAGAACACCCGCACCGCGGTCGCTGTCAAGCTCCGAAGCCACTTCGTCCAGCAACAACACCGGTTCCCTGCCGGTAACCCCGGCCAGCAGCTTCGCCTCGGCCAGGCGCAGCGCGATGGCGGCCAGCCGTTGCTCGCCGACCGACCCGAACCGCCTCAGGCTCCTGCCCGAACTACGGGCTGAGAAATCATCCCGATGCGGTCCGACAACAGTGTGTCCCAGTTCAACCGAACGCCCTCTCGTTTCCGCCAGCTTCGCCACCAGTCGTTCGGCCGCGTCGTCACCGAACGGTACGGACGGACGATAGACGAACTCAACCGGGTCCCCGCCCAACTGCCTGCTGTATTCAGCCGCGCTCGCCAGCAGGCGCTCCACGACCTGCGACCGTCGCTCCATCACCGGCAGCGCGGCGCGCGCCAGCTCACCCTCCCAGAGCACGTGCGTCTCCTCCGTTCCGTTCCGCGTCAACACGCGATTCCGTTGCGCGAGCACGTGCCGATAGCGAGCCAGTTCCGAAAGGTACGCGCGGTCCGCCTTGGCGATGGCAAAATCAAAGTAGCCCCGGCGCTGCGAAGGAGCGCCCCGGACCAGGTCGATGTCGTCCAGCAGCAGCGCCACCACCGGCAGCCAGCCGAGATACGCGGACAGCCGGTCCAGCGCCCGGCCATTCAACTCAATCCGCTTCTCCTGCCCGTCGGTCCGGATTTCGGCCTCATTGCCGGCATCATCGACCCCGGCCACCCGCATCACCTCGGCATCGAAACCCCGCATGTCATTGTCGCGCGCGCGCCGGAACGAACGCCCGATAGCAAGATAGGACACCGCCTCGAGGATACTGGTCTTGCCTGCCGCATTCGGGCCGAAGAAATAGTTCTCGCCCGGCGCCAGGCTGATGCGGACCGAAGACAGGTTGCGAAACCCGGAGATGTCGAGGTTCAACAAGGCCACGCAGAACTGTAATGCAAACCGCGCCTGCGGTCAATCCGCACGGTTCAGGTCCCCGGTTCCCATTCCGCATTCTGGCATTTGCAGTTTGATACTTGTCTCTTGCCCTCTTTGTGCCCTTTGTGCCTTTGTGGTAGGATTCCGCTCCGCCTCCGCATCTTGACATTTGCATCTTGATATTTGCCTTTTGACTTTCGGCTCCTCTGCGGCCTTTTCGGCTCGCCTCCTCGCTCCTCATTCCTTACTCTTCTCTCCTCTCCGCCAACGTCTCCCCGAGCATCACCCGGCCCGGGTCCCCGGTTCGTCATCCGGCATTCGTCATCCGCAACTCCAATAATCTTCAATCACCAATCCAGAATCTGGAATCTGCAATCCCTTGGGCTGCTGCGAGGATTGACGACCGGGGAATGGGCGTGGAGGACGCGGAGCAGGAGTGACATTCGGGACCACATTTTGCCCGACCGGGGTTCTTGCTGGGATTCTGACAGAGAGTCCGTATTGCACCTTTCCTTGTTCGTCGTCCGGTACTCCTCGACCGGCATCGACGGTTGGTTCTCAGTTTCAAGCCCGTCAGGACGGTTCATTGAATGCGTCTCCAGCCTCCGGACCAGGCTCGACTCCAAACCCCAGATTTGGCCTACCATACGATTCCGCGATTCGTTCGGCAAGTGATTCCACGAATGACCCGCCGATTGTATCGGCATATCAATCGCCCGGTGAATCGCCCGGTGAATCCACGATTGAGTCGAGGATTGAATCCAGGGTTCACACGGCGATTGATACCTCGATTCTATCCGCGATTCACTCCACGAGTCACTGCTCAATTCAACCCCCGAACCACTCGTAGAGCGACTCGCCGGGTCACCTGGGGGGTCACCCGGGGAGTCACTCCCCCCGGGACTCCCCGGGTGACCTTCAGAGGCAGATTTGGAGTACGCTAAAGTG
>CBDUZK010000084.1:0-9174 GCA_965371675.1 uncultured bacterium
GATCAATTCTGAGTAAACAGCTCCGCTTCGGGCAGATTATTTCTGAGGAAGACCGGAGCATTGACAGCCGGGGTGATGTGGTTAGGATGCCCTACGGTACGAGTTGGCGTGCCGGGAAGCCAAAAACCGAGGAGACAGAATGAGAAAGACGCTGCTGGTCCTCGCGGTTGTGGTCCTGTTGCTGCCGATGGCGGCGCAGGCGAAGTTCACACTCGGTGAGCCGGGTGTCCGTTCGTTGAGCCTGTTCGGGTGCATGAAAGCCGGGTTCGACTACGACCTGGAGGCCGGGGACCACGACCCGGCAATGAGCTTCAACTACAGTGCCATCCGCCTGTTCTTTGGTGGCAACCTGACCCCGGAACTCAGCTACCTATTTCACCATACGTTCAACAAGGGACAATACGGGTTGTGGGATTGCTGGTTGCAGTGGCGGCCGGCGAAGACCTTCCTGGTGCGTGCGGGTCAGTTCAAGGCACCGTTCGGCCGGTTCTACAACTCATCCGGCTTGAAGTTGATGTTTGATGGTCGGAACGCAGTAACCTGTCACTGTCCCAAGTACCAGGTCGGAATAATGCCGGGCGCGCGGTTCGTCGACGGCAAGTACGAAATCAACGTCGGCGTGTTCAACGGCGAGGGCGTCAATGCGTTCAACGCCGACCCGCACTTCCTGTTTTCCGGGAACCTGGTGATTGCGCCGCTGGGGCCGGTCCCGATGCACGAGTCCGGCCATCCCGGGTTCGACGACCCGCTGTTCGCCATCGTGCCGGGCATCTACATGAACAAGGTCCAGAAGATGGACACGGCAGGGCTGTACTATGACGAAGCGACATCCAGCTACGGCGTCGCGGCTGCATTCCGCTACGACTACCTGGCGTTCGACGGCGGGTACTACATGAAGGCGATCGACGACGGCACGGATGCAGTGGCCAACTCGACCGGGTTGACGGTGCAGGCGGGCTATGCCATCATGGGTGAGTACGAGCCGATTTTCCGGCTCACGATGCTCGACCCGAACACGGACGTGGACGGCGACGACGTGACGACCATCGAGGCCGGGCTCAACTGGTATCTCAAGAGCTACAACTCGCGGTTGGGGGTGAACTACCTGACCGAGTCGACGTCCGAGACCGACGCGACGACGAAGTCAATCGTCAAGCTGTACTACCAGTTCCTGTTCTAGCGGCAGAATCGTCCGAAAGCGAAGCGGCGGGGATCATCCCCGCCGCTTGTGCAAACTGCTGATTGGCCCACTCGCCAAACTGCACCCCTACGTGCATGTCCGATTGTTGGCGCTGGCCGCCGCCGACCGGCACATCACGACCGCTGTCTCCGCAGACCATGTGGCCATGTGAACTCTCGCAGAGTTGACGTTGCGGACCGGGAGGATATGATGCCGTACCGGACATGACGCCTGTTCCTGCCGACCATGATGGCCCTCGGACCAAATCGGGGCCGGTTCGGTTGCCCGGGATCGAAGACGCCATGGCCGCGGGCGACCGGATTGCCGGCCAGGTGCGGCAGTCACCGTTGTTTCCACTGGCCGGCGAGGATGACATCCGGATCAAGCTCGAAGTGCTGCAGCCGACCGGTTCATTCAAGGTCCGGGGCGTGTTCAACTGGGCTCTCAGCCTGGACCCGGCGGAACGTGAAGCCGGCTTCCTGACCTTCAGCGCCGGCAACACCGCGCTCGCACTCGGACATGCCGCCCGGTTCTTCGGTGTGGAAACGCACAGCATCCTGCCGGATACCGCGCCGCAGTACAAGGTCGACGCGCTCCGGTCGGCAGGTGTCGAGCCGACGCTGATGGGATTCGGCGACATGATGGACTGGGTGGACGCGGAAGGCTGGCGAGATGCGCCGCAGGCGTTCCTGCATCCCTGGATTGACTCCCGGATGATTGCCGGCCACGCCACCATCGCGCTCGAACTGCTCCGGGACTGGCCGGACGTGGACACGGTCTACGTGCCGGTCGGTGGCGGGGCGCTCGCGGTCGGGGTCGGCGCGGTGCTCAAGGCGCTGCGGCCGTCGGTCCGCGTGGTCGGGGTGCAGGCGGCGCGTTGCCCGGCGCTCGCGGCGAGCTTCACCGCGGGCCGGCCGGTGCGGGTTGAAGTGAAGCCGACCATCTGCGACGGGGTTGCGGTGGGGTTCGTGGACGACGCGATATACCCGGCGCTGCGCAAGGCACTGGATGACGTCGTGGTGGTGCCCGAGGAAGATGTGAAGGACGCAATCAGGTTGCTCGCGGGCCGCAGCCGACTGGTGGTCGAGGGTGCCGGGGCGCTGGCGGTGGCCGCCGCGCTCAGCGTGCCGCCGCGCAGTCGGGGTCGAACCGCGTGCCTGGTTACCGGCGGCAACATCGGGTCTGCGCGGCTGGCCGCAATCCTGTCCGCGCCGGCAGTTGGTGACACACACCGATGAATGTTGATTTATCCGACGGACACGACTTGCGCGGGGATTCCAATCCATGTCCGTTCGTGTCGGTCAGCAGTTGAGAGAAACTTGACGCCCGACCGGCGTCCCGGTAAGCTGGAATCCGTGACTGGAGCTACCAACCCGGCCAATCGCCGTCGCAATGTGTGCGCGAAGAGGTACTGATGAAACCAATTATCATACTCAAGACCAACCAGACCAACGACTACTGGTACGAATCGCGCGAGGTCCACTATCCCCGCCTGATGTCCTATGATTTCCTGAAAGAGGCGTCGGACAACCTGCCGGTGCCCGGCATCGGGCTGTACGTCGACCGACACCGGGACGGTCGGCTTGAGAAGCTGAGTCACCTGGAGCCGGCGCTGCTCCGGATTACGAACATCCGCAAGGACGAGTCGGGCAAGACGCACATCAAGGTCGAGCTGGTTGCCCGGGTCCGCGAGGTGCGGAGTTCGGACCTGGACCGGCTGCTTGGTGCGGACCGCTGGATAACCGCGGTGTCGCGCAACGTCTGGAGCCAGGCGCAGCGTGAGCTTTCCATTCGTCCGCCGCGCGACTGGTCGCATATGCTCGAGGTATCCGAGGCCCGGCCGATATGTCACAAGTTCCTCGGCAGCCGCTACCTCGCGCTGCTCGAACTCGACGTCGATTACGTGAAAATCCAAGAGGTCGTGGCCGATGTCATGACCGCAATCGGGTTCGACGTTACGCGCCTGTCCCACATTGAGAAGAATGAGACCAACCCGGATGGCTTCGCCTGCACGCCACCGGGCGAACGATTCGGATACTGGTTCATCTACAACTGCAAGTCAACGCCGTTCCACCTGCCACCGGAGGCGGTGTTCCGCACCAAGAGCTATCTTGCCCGGTACAAGAAGGAGCTGCCGACGTTGAAGGCGGTGCCGGCGGCGTCGGCCCGGTTCATGTTTGTCGCGCCCGGGTTCGAGGCCGAATCGGAAACCGAGCGCAACCTGGCGGAGATTGAACGCAAGACCGGCGCGCGCGGCTGCCTGATAACGCTTGAGGCGCTGTTGCTGGTCATGACCCGGCGCCTGCAGCTTGGATACCGATTCACGCTCGGTGATTTTGACAAGCTGTTCATGTTGACGAATATCGTCGACGCGGGCGCGGTCGAATCGACGTTCCGGCTGTAGCGGCGCGGTCAGCGCTGCAGGGTGCCGAAAGTGCACGGGTCGTGCCTGAACGGTGCCTGCCAGGTGCCGGTGGCATTGAGCCGCGACTGGTAGCGGACGAAATTCACACCCCACTCCGATTCGGTTGATCCGAAGGCTGATAACGGGCAGACAAGTTCAATCGTCCATGATGCTTCGTCCGAGCGGACTGAGACCTGCCATTTCCCGTCCCAACTCCAGTCCCGTTCGCTCTTGTCGCCGACCATTATACAACGCCGGTCCGCAACCGTGCCGAGCGGGTTGACGAACAACTGGTAGTACGGTCCGGACGTCGGGATTTCGTCGGTGACGGTGCGGTCGAGTGTGTCCATGCGGGCGGCCCAGGCCCGGGTGGTCGCAGGCGCGGGGTCGATGACGACGTTGATGTGGTCATCCTTGTAGACTTTGCCGTCGCGTTTGCGGGTGTCGGTCACGATTTCCGCCATCCTGGACTCGCCGGCCCGGATTGCGATGTACAGGTTGACCGAGTCGAACCCGAAGAAGAGTTCGGTCCGTTCGACCGGGCTGGCGGTGCCGGCCCTGGTGCCGAGCCCGGCGAGTGGCCTGGAATCGAGCCAGCAACTGTCGTCAAGCGCACCGTCGAGCCGGAAGGTGCTGTCGATTTCCACGGCCCGGGCGTGGCGGTGAATCGGTAGTCGTTTGTGGATGACGGCCTGGCGGCCGGGCGCATAGCGGTAGGGCAGGGCGAGCAATGGCAGCGGGTAGGGCGTGGGGGAGTAGGGCGGAGGAGTGAGGGCGGAGGAATGAGGAGGGGGACGGATGTGGACCTGGTAGGCGCAACTGCCGCCCGGGACGCACAGGAAGTTGAGGGAACCGGGCCGGACCAGCCAGGCAGTCGCCTTGTAGTCCCAGGCGAGCGTGCCGGTCTGCGTGGTATCGGTCAGGTCGCGGATGGTGAGGGTGTAGGGCAGAGGAGTGAGGGCGGAGGAGTGAGGAGGGCCGAGGGAAACTGGTGCGAGCCCGATTGCGTGGGTCCGGGCCTTGTCGAGGGTCGCGAGTGCGTCCCAGGTGATGATGTCGGTGTCGTGGAGGTGGCCGGGTTCGACCACGGTCAGGGTCAGGTGTTTGCCGATGACCCGGCCGAGCAGGTAGTTCTGAAACGCGCCCTGGGCCGGGTCGTCGTATTTCTTGTACCTGGACCCGGATGGGCCGACCTGGATGTAGGTGATCCCGTCGAACCGGGCCGAGCAGTAGAAGTGGTCGTGGCCGGTCAGGACGTAGTCGACGCCGGCGTCGACGCACCATTGGTGGAGCGTGTCGGTGCGCCCGTCATCCCGGGCGTAGCGCCACCAGGGCCGGTGCATCAGGACGAAGGTATGCTGGAAATCACCGGCCTTGCGCAGTTCGGTCCGGAGCCAGCGTCGCTGCTCGGCCGGCCAGTCGCGGAACCGGCGCCACCGGCTGTTGTCCACGAAGACGAACAGCGCGTTGGCGTACTGGAGGGACCATCGGGTCTTGCCGACCCGCTGGATGAAGAGTGATTCACTCTCCGGGCTGAAGATGTCGTGGTTGCCCGGGGCGGTGTAGAAGGGCCGGTCAATGGTCTTGATGATTCCGAGTACGTGGTCCCATTCGGCATTGACCCGGGCCGGGTCGTCCTCGTAGCCTTCAATCAGGTCCCCGACCCCGAGGACGAAATCGGGTTGGAACCTCGCGGCTTCGTGGATGATACGTTGGAATACGTTGTCGCGCGCGCTGCCGGTGCGGTCCCCGAGCACGACGAAGGTGAAGGCAGGCGGTGGAGGGGTGGAGGCAAGGAGGGAGGAGAGAGGAATGAGGAGTGCGGCGGCGGCGAGGATGAGTGCGCGTTGCATGGTAGTGAGCATAGCCGTTCCCGGTTCCGGGTCAAACCATGTGTCGGAAAGTGGAGCGCCGCCCGGAGGCGGCGCTCCTGTTGTGCTCGGTCAGTATGTCTACCAGGCCCCGGTCTTGCCGGAGTGGCGGATGTCGCGGTGGAACATCGGCCAGGGCGTGTCGGCCAGCGTGCCGGCAGCGCGCCCGGCAACCGCGAAGATGCCGTCGAGGTTGGACGCGATGTAGATGATTCCGTACTCGTCAATCACCACCGATGGGTTGAGGTCGTCGGTCGCGAAGGAGCGCGGGCGCGGGGTGCGCCTGCTGTTCGCGGTCAGTAGCAGCTCGACCGGGGTCGGCCAGTGGAGCGTGCCGTTGTCTCTGACCGCGTAGAGTTTGTCGTCGTCGGAGACTACGTAGATGATGCCGTCCGCGCAGATTGCCGGGGTGGAGATGAGGTCGCCCTGGGTGATGAGGACCGGGAATCCGGATGCGGGCTGCCCGGTGGCCGCGTCGAGTTTGTAGAGGTAGCCGTTGTCCGCACCATAGACGACGCCTCCATCCGCGGCGATGACCGGGGAGCCGATGATCTGGGCGAAGGGGTCGATCGTGTAGTGCCAGGTCTCGGTGCAGGTGGAGGTGAGTGCGTACATGGTGCCCTGTTCGGTGCCGATGTAGATGGTGCCGTCGGCTGCGATTGCGGGCGAGGATGTGATGCCGCCGTCGAGCCGGATCGAGTGGAGGATACTGCCGTCGGTCGCGCTGAGGACGTAGACGTAGCCGGAGTCGTCCGCGACCACGATGCCGGCCGCGGTGATTGCCGGGGAGGCGTAGACTTCGCTGGTGAGCTTGCGGCTCCAGACGTGCGCGGGGGCGGTGCCGTTGTCGGTGAGTTTGATGACGTACCCGGCTTCGCCGCCGATGTAGAGGTTGGCGCCGTCAATCGCCGGCGTCGCGCCCATGTCTTCACCGCTGAGGGTGTCGGGGTACGGTCCCCATTTGCGCGCGCCGTTGGCGTCGAAGGCGTAGAGCGCGCCGTTGGAGTTGCCGATGTACGCCGTCATGCCGTCCGCGCTGATTGTGGCGGAGGAGTGGTAGGGCTCGTCGGCTTGGACTATTTCGTAGAGTTGGGTTCCCTGCCAGGCGTCGATTGCGACGAGTTTGCCTTCACTGAGTCCAACGACCACGCCGGGCCGCGGGCTGGTGCCGTCGTACACGGTCGCGAGCGCGGGCGAGGACACGACTTCGCCGGAGCTGATTCCCCAGAGGATTGTCTTTTCACCGACGACCTGGAATATGAACGGGTCCGAGGTGTCGCCTACCGCGCCGTCGATGTCGCGCGCCAGGCAGCGGATGTTGTAGGTGCCGTTGGCCGAGTAGCTGGTGGAGTCGGGGACCGGGAAGTCGTGCGGGTTGGCCGGGGTCCAGTTCGAGGAGCTCCCGTCACCCCAGAAGAACTTGTACTCGACGGTGTCGCCCTGCGGGTCCGATGCCCGTCCATAGAACAGGTACATCGGGCCGTCCTTGATGCCGCGCGCCGGGCCGGTGACCACGGGCTTGCCGGGTGGCGAGTTTTCCGCGTAGATGGTCAGGGCCGCGGCCGGGCTCCAGTCCGAGGTGTCGCCGTGGACGTCGCGCGCCACCGCATGCACCGACTTGACGCCGCGGTACTGGTACTGGATCGAGTCACTGACCGTGGTGCCGCCCGCAACGTACGCGCTCCAGTTGGAGGACATGTTGTCGTCGAAATAGAACTTGATCTGGACCGAGTCGCCGTCCGGGTCCTGGGTCGAGGTCGAGAATGCCATCCACTGGTTCACCCAGCCGCTGTCCGGTCCCTGCGGCATCCCGGGCGCATCGGGCGGATGGTTGGCGCCGCCCTCGATGGTAACGTAGACCATGTGGGTGTCGGACCAGTCGACCGACCAGTTGCCGTTCTCGTCCTGGGCCTTCACGCGGAGCGCGTACGCCCCGATTGCGGCCCAGGCGTGGCTCCCCGATGCGGTGTCACCCGAGGCGAAGTAACCGGTCGTGTCGATGGCGTCGTCGGTCGCCTCGCCCCAGTCGAACACGTACCGAATCTGGTCGCCGTTCGGGTCGGTTGTCCATGATCTGTAGGTCGCGGCTACGTCGACTTTCACCGTATCCAGGCCGGCCGGCCGGACCGGTGTGACTGGCGGCTTGTTCTTGCAGCCGGTCGCGAGCAACACGACTGCGAGGACTACCGTCAACAGGGCAAGGCTCTTACGCATGCTTCCTCCCGGTTAGATGTAGTCCACACGATGTGGACTCTCAGAGCTTCAGTCTTCATTTTCATATGCAGGACTCGGACGTAAAATAGCGAAGATGGACAGGGAAGTCAATACCCCCACGAACAGAGTAAACTACACGGATATAATTCTACCGGGTCGGCGAGAAGGTGTCAACCGGCCCCAAGAACCGGAACGAAACCACAAAGACACGAAGGCGAGAAGCCGGGAGCCACGTGACTTTGCGTGCGACGTCCAATGCCCTACGCATAATGCTCCATGCTCGACGCCGGAAGCGCCCGGCGTTGTGAGTCTTGCGTCAAGCGTAGGGCGTGTCGCGGCTTTGTGATCTTGGTGTCTTGGTGTTGAAATTCCTGTGTCGGTTTTCGGTCCGGCTTGATGGTCGCGGCCAGCCGGATAGAATCGACCCGATGCGCATGTCGAAACCGGGGACACAATCCCGATGCGGAGGACCGGATCGGGTTATGTCCCCGCGCCCGTCGCTCTGGCGGATTGCGCTGGTGTTCCTGCGAATCGGGACGTTCGGTTTCGGCGGCGGGGTGGGGATGCTGGCCCTGATGCGGGACGTGCTGGTGCGCAGGGAGAAATGGATCGACGATTCCCAGCTCGGCGTGGCGGTGGCGCTGGGCCAGATGCTGCCCGGGCCGTTCGTGTCCAACTACGCGGAGTACATCGGTTACGAGTTGCGCGGGTTCCGGGGCATGAGCGTGGCGGTGTTCTGCCTGCTGCTGCCGTCGTTTGTTCTCATGTGCCTGCTGAGCTGGCTCTACGTGAGGTACGGGTCGGTGCCGGTGGCAATGCGGGTGTTCGCCGGCGTGCAGCCGGTGGTGGTCGGCATCCTGGCCTGGGCAACGGTCAACATCGGCCGGGCGCACATCCGCAACTGGAAGGGGGCGGCGATTGCCGTGGTGGCATTCGGCGCCCTGTTGTTGAAAGTGGACGTGCTGCTGGTGATTGCGGGGTGCGGCCTGCTCGGCATCCTGCTGAGCGGGGCCTGGCGGAGCCTGCTGCCGCGGCGGACCCTGGCGCTCGCGCCGATGCTGCCGCTCCTGCTCGCATTATGGCAGCCGGGTGAATCGGTGTGGCGACGGGCCCTGGCGCTGGGCGGCGTGTTCCTGAAAATCGGGGCGGTGATCTTCGGAGGCGGTTTCGCGGCGATACCGTTCATCCAGCACGAGGTGGTCGACGTGCGTCACTGGCTGACCGCGAAGGAATTCATCGACGGCGTGGCGCTGGGCCAGATGACGCCCGGGCCGGTCGCCATCACCGCGACCTTCGTCGGCTTCAAGGTGCTGGGACTGCCCGGTGCGGCGATTGCAACCGTAGCGGTGTTTCTGCCGTCTTTCCTGTTGATATTGATACTGATTCACGTGTACCGCTGGGTGAAAGACTACCCGCTCGTCAAAGGGTTCCTCGCCGGTGTGATGCCGGCGGTGACCGGGATGCTCCTGTCCGCGACCGTATACATCGGCATGATTGCGATTCAC
>CBDUZK010000085.1:0-9103 GCA_965371675.1 uncultured bacterium
AGGCCCAACCCGGCCCGGCAGCAGTTGCGGGTCAGATACGGGCTGCCCCGGCCCGGGCACACCAGGGTCACGGTGTACGACATCACCGGCCGGAAAGCCCGAATCCTGGTCAACGCGGAGCAGAAGCCCGGCTGGTATGACATCACCTGGGACCGCAGGGATGACAAAGGTAGAGGTGTACCGGCCGGCGTCTACTTCTGCACGCTCGAGACCCCTGGTCACACCAGCGTGAAGAAGGCGGTGCTGGTAAGGTAGGGCGCAGGCGGGGCGAACACGGTCCATACGGTCACAGGCGTGTTGAGCCGCGTGGTGAAGGTCCGATAGCGCCGCCGGTACTTCAGAGCCGAACGGAAGGCGTCCCCACCTGTTTCCAAGCGGCGGTTGCAGAGGGCCGGAAACGGAAGCGGGGCGGGAGTGTATCCCGCCCCGCAGTTTCGTTCGGTCCGGCTAGTGGTTGACCACCAGGGGACGGGTCCGCATCCGGTCACCGGTCTGCAGGGTGCAGTAGTAGACCCCGGCAGGCATGTCTTCCGCGTTCCAGATTACGGAATGGTTGCCGGCCACCTGTTCACCAGCGACGAGTTCGGCGACCCGGCGGCCGCTTGCGTCATGGATGTTGACGTTGACCGGGCAGGTTCGGCCTAGTTCGTAGCGGATGGTGGTCCGGATATCGGTGGGGTTCGGGTAGTTATCGAACCCCTGGACCAGGTTGATACTTCCTTCTTCTTCTACGCCCGAAAGCTGCGAGAGAACCATGTCATCGGCGAAGACCTCCGCCCAGGGGTCCCCTCAACCACCAGAGGTGTAGGAGTACAGGGCGACGCCGACCTTGCGGATGTTCGCGGCGTTGACACCCGGCAGGTTGTCTTCGAGTTCCTGTTGTACGTTCAGGGTGTACTGCATCCAGCCCGGGTCGGAGATATTGATGAGGTTCCGGTTGGATGCCGACTGCCAGTTGCAGTAGACACTGTGGTAGTACCAGCGGGTCTCACCCATCCACAGGCCGCGGTGGTCGTAGTACTCGAGGAACACCGACGCGACCGGCCAGCAGGTGGAGGAGCCGTTACCGTAGTTCCACGATGCCCAGAAGGAGAATTCAAGGTCCGGTCCGGCCACGTCGACGAGCTGCAGCAGCTTGGTGAAACCACTGCCGTCGTACTGCCGGACGTGGGCTTCGTAGTCCGGGTCCGGGTCCGGGTAGGTCAGCCGTTCGACGATGTGGCTACCCAGACCGCCCTGCGACGTGGTCCAGCCGGTCGAGAGGACCTGTTCGAAATCGCCGTTGTCCAGCAAGTTTTGGCCAGCGACGAAGCCGACCAGCAGTGGAACAACCAGCAGGATTTTGAGCTTCATAACTAACTGTACCTCCATTGGATTGAGCCAAGGTCATTCTAGGAATGCTGCCCGGGATGTCAAGTCTCAGGGGTTGACACCAGCAGGGCGGATTGTCATATTTTCATGCTGTGGTTCTGCGCCCGATGGTCGATGCCGACCTGGACCAGGTTCTGGTTCTGGAACAGGTCATTTTCCCGGAGCCGTGGGGCCGGGAGTGCTTTCCGGTCGGCAATGGTCGGCCCGGGATTCTTAACCTGGTGGCTGAGTCCGAGGGGCGGGTTGCCGGGTACGTTATGGCCTGGGGACAGGACCGGCTGCATCTTGTCAATATCGCGGTTGCCCCGGAGTCTCGGGGTAAAGGGCTGGGCCGGAAGCTCATGGCCGCGGCCGAGGAGTTCGGCCGCTCAATCGGTGCCGGACTGCTCTGGCTTGAAGTCAGGGAGTCGAACCGGTCAGCCCGGAGTTTCTACCAGAGCCTGGGGTTGGTGCCCGTTCGGGTGAGGAAGCAGTACTACTCGAACGGTGAGGACGCCATCATCATGAAGCGGGAAATCCTCTCTGTCCCGGGTTCCGCTACTCCGTGAACCGGTCGTAGCAGACGATTTCCGAGAGCGGCTTGCGGTCGCGGGGCTTCGCCTCACGCGCCGGGTAGCCGAGCGGGGTGAGCGCAATCGGTTTCACACCCTCGGGTATGGCGAGCACTTCTTTCACCTGCTTCTCAATGAACGCGCCAATCCAGCAGGTGCCGAGCCCTTCGGCCGCGGCAGCCAGTATCATGTGTTCGAGCGCGATGGTCACATCCACCACGTCGGCGCTCCAGTACCCGCCCATGCCGTTCCATGCTTCGCTTTCAACCGCACAGGCGCAGATTGTGACCGGTGCTTCACCCACGAACTTCTGGCCCCGGCAGGCGGGTACGAGCCGATCCCGGACCGCTTGGTCTTTGATGACGATGAACTTCCAGGGCTGGAGGTTCTTCGCGGACGGGGCGAGCCGGCCGGCTTCGAGAACCCGGTTCAGGACATCCTCGGGGACCGGGTCGGGCTTGTATGCGCGGATGCTGAGTCGATGACTGACTGTCTCGTAGAAATCCACTTGGGCCTCCAGAGTTCAGGGCAGAAGCGCCCGACGCGAACTGCGCGGGCCTGTCGTCCCACGCATACCGCGTGGGACTCTAAAGCGCCCGACGCGATTCGAACGCGTGGCCTTCTGATCCGGAGTCAGACGCTCTATCCAGCTGAGCTACGGGCGCGCGGGTAAACTGTAGCCAAACCGCGTAGGCAGTCAAGGCTTGGGGGACACGATCCGGGATTCGGAGGACCGAATGCCGGTCATGTCCCCGTTCGAGAGAACCGCCGCGTTGACAGCGGGTGTGCGATATCTAGACTGGTAGTATGTTTGGACGTCGTCATCATGGATGGGGCCGGGGCAGGATGTTCCGGATGCTCGGGGGAGAGACCAGGCTTCGGATACTGGACCTGCTTGAACGGAGCCCGCTCACGGTCGGCGAGATTGCCCGGCGGCTCGGTGTGTCGCAGCCGGCGGCATCCCAGCACTTGGCGCAGCTCCGTGATACCGGCCTGATTCGCGACCGGCGCGAGGGGCAGTCGGTCGTGTATGAAGTGGTCCCGGCGGCGTATGCCCGGTATCGGCTCGGCACCCGCGCGTTCGGGTGGCGCCGTTCCGGCCCGAGGCGACCGGAGCAGGCCGAGGCGTACCGGGAGTTCCTCAGGTCCGAACTCGACCGCGTGGACCGGGAACTGGAATCGGAGCAGGGCGGGTAATCCGGGGTTGAATCCTTTTCCTGTTTTGTTAGTCTTATAACCAGATGCTTATAAGTCTAGAAGTCTCCAAACCACGGAGGTGCAATATGCCAGGTGGAGATAGAACCGGCCCGATGGGATTCGGGCCTATGACCGGCCGAGGTTTCGGTCAGTGTGCCGGGTATCCGGCTTCCGGCTTCACGCGCGGCTGGGGTCGCGGTATGGGCGGAGGTCGGAGTCGTGGCATGGGTATGGGACGCGGCTGGGGTCGTGGCCGAGGCCAGGGCTTCGGTGTGTACAGCCAGGGCGTTGATGCGCCGGGTTTTGCCCGGGCGTTTCCGTCCGCAGCCGAGACCCAGCAGGACCTCGGAGCATACCGGGACCAGTTGAAACACGAACTGGCCGGGGTCGAAGAAGCGCTGTCAAAGGAGAAGGCGTAATAGGCTTCACGCTCTACGCTCTACGCTTGACGCTTCATGCTTCCGGCGTGGTGCGTCTTGCGTCAAGCGTAGAGCGTTGGTCGTCCCGTCCGGCTTGACAGGCCCGTTGAACTGACCATAATGGGCATATGCCCAAATCGGTCACGGTGAAGCCAATTGGGGTGATTCGCACCCCGTTCGAGAAACCGGAGGATTGTCCGATTCAGCCGCGGTTCTCGGATGCCGAAGGGATTGTTGAAGTCCTGCCTGAGTTCCGAGCCGGGTTGCGCGGTATCGGTCAGTTCTCGCACATAATCCTGGTCTATCGTTTCCACCGTTCGCAATCGGAGAAGCTGGCCGGAGCACCGTTTCTCGAACGAAGGAAACGGGGCATCTTCACTATTCGATCTCCGCACCGGCCGAATCATATCGGCATCTCGGCCGTGCGGCTTTTGTCGCACCGAAACGGCAGATTGAGAGTCAGACATGTAGATATGCTTGACGGAACGCCGCTGCTCGACATCAAGCCGTATGTACCCGGATTCGATGTCCGGGCCGACGCATCCTCGGGCTGGCTGGAGCGGCATCTGGAGAGAGGGCGCGGTGCCAAGACCTAGGCGGTGTCGTTGGGTGTTCAGCAATCCGAGCGTGACCGTGTTCAAGCCGCGCGGGGTTCCGACAGCATCGCTGGAGCAGGTTGTCCTGACCCTGGACGAAATTGAGGCGCTGACCCTGGTCGACCTCAGGCAGCAGTACCAGGCCCAGGCGGCGGACCGGATGAAGGTCTCGCGGACGACGTTCGGCCGGATACTGACCTCGGCCCGCACCAAGGTGGCCGATGCTCTGGTTCACGGCAAGGCGATGATGATCGAGCCCGGACGCGGCGTGCAGCGGATTGAGGCGGTTGAGTGTGATGTTTGTGGTTTTGCGTGGGAGATAATGCCCGGGGACGACCTGGCGGTCTGTCCTTCGTGTGGACTGTCGGTCGGGCCGGGCGAGAAAGGAGCCGATTGATGAAACTGGCTATTACGGCCACCGGGTCGTCGTTGGATTCCCCGGTTGACGGGCGTTTCGGGAGGTGTGGCTACTTCATGCTGCTCGATTCGGAGTCGAATGAGAGTGAGGCGGTTGAGAACCGGTTCGCGGATGCGTCCGGCGGGGCAGGCGTCCAGGCGGCTCAGTTGATGATTGACCGCAAGGTTGATGCGGTCCTGACCGGCAACTGCGGGCCGAAGGCCTTCTCGACCCTGAACGCAGCCGGGATCAAGGTGTACACCGGGACTTCCGGATTGGTCAATGATGCGGTCAAGGCCTTCAAGGACGGCAAGCTCAATTCGGCTGACGGTCCCAGTTCGGCGGAGCATTCGGGATTGAGAGGTTAGGATGGCGACCCCCGGACTGGACCCGAAGGACCAGGAGAAGATTGACGCGGCGCTCAGCCGGATCAAAAACCGGCTGCTGGTGTTCAGCGGTAAGGGTGGAGTCGGCAAGACAACGACCGCGGTGAACATCGCGGTCGGCCTGATGAAGGAAGGTCGGAAGGTCGGGCTGGTCGATGTCGATATCCATGGCCCGAACGTGGCCAGGATGCTCGGGGTCGAGGATGCGAAGATGGAAGCGGCGCCGGGCGAGAAGCTGAAGCCGGTGGAGACGCCCGACGGAATCCGACTGGTGTCCATGGCTTTCCTGGTTCAGGACCGGGACGCACCGGTTGTGTGGCGCGGGCCGCTGAAGATGAGAGTGATCATGCAGTTCCTGGGCGACGTGGACTGGGGCGACCTGGACTGGCTGGTGATTGATTCACCGCCCGGCACCGGGGACGAGCCGTTGTCGGTTGCCCAGTTGATCCCGGCGACCGCGGCAATCATCGTGACGACACCCCAGGGCGTGGCCCTGATGGATTCGCGCAAGGCGGTCAACTTCGCCCGGATGCTCAAGCTCAAGGTGCTCGGAGTGGTCGAGAACATGAGCGGTCTTACCTGTCCGCACTGCGGCAAGAAGATTGACCTGTTCAAGACCGGAGGCGGCGCGGAAATGGCGCGGGAGATGCTCGTGCCGTTGCTGGCCCGGATTCCGCTTGACCCGGCGATTGTGGATTCGAGCGACGAGGGCAAGCCGTTTGTCATCGGGCATCCGGATTCGGAGGCGAGCAAAGCGATGCGGGAGGTTATTGCCCGTGTCATGGAATCGGAGGTGAAATGAAGATTGCAGTATCAACGGACAACGGGCAGGTTTCGGCCCATTTCGGCAGGTGTGCCGAGTATACCCTGGCCGACATCGAGAACAGCAAGGTAGTCAAGACAGAGGTGATTTCCAATCCGGGACACCAACCCGGTTTCCTGCCGAAGTTCCTGGCAGAGAAGGGCGCAAGCGTCATAATCTGTGGTGGTGCGGGGCCAAGGGCCCAGGCGCTCTTTGCCGAGCAGAAGATCGAGATGTGCATGGGGATTTCCGGACCGGTAGCCGCGGTACTTGAGCAGTATGCGGCCGGGACCCTGCAGGCCGGTGAATCGACCTGCGACCATGAATCAAGAGGTGACGGTACTCATCAGCACCGTTACTGATTACTGAGGAGGACAGCATGCCTAGAGGAGATGGGACCGGGCCGAGAGGTCAGGGGCCGGGAACAGGCCGGGGAATGGGCGGTGGCGGGACTGGCCGTGGGTCCGGCGTCGGACCGGGCGGAGACTGTGTGTGCCCGGCGTGCGGAGAGAAAGCTCCGCATCAGCGCGGAATGCCGTGCTATGACCTCAAGTGCCCCAAGTGCGGGGCCAGGATGGTCCGGGAGCAGTAGTGCCGCTCTATGAGTACCGCTGCGAAGCCTGCGGCCGGGCCGAGCGGTGCGACTTGCCGTTGTGATTCCACGCAGGGTCTGATGGTCATAGCAGTTGCAAGCGGCAAGGGCGGGACCGGCAAGACCACGGTGGCGGTGAACCTGGCGCTGGTCGGGGACGGGTGCCAGTACCTGGACTGTGACGTCGAAGAGCCGAACGGCCATATCTTCCTCAAGCCCGAGATTGAGAAGACCGAAGAAGTGAACAAGCTGATACCGGAGATTGACCTCGATAAATGCACCTATTGTCACAAGTGTTCGCAGGCGTGCGCGTACCACGCGCTGGCGGTTCTGCCGAAGCAGGTGCTGGTGTTCCCCGAGTTGTGTCATTCGTGCGGCCTGTGCGTCTGGATTTGTCCGGAGCAGGCAATCAGCGAGAAGGGAATACCGGTCGGTGTGGTCGAAACCGGCATCAGTGGCGAGGTTGGTTTTGTTCAAGGCCGGCTGAATGTCGGCGAGCCGATGGCAGTCCCGGTCATCCGTGCGGTCAAGAAAGAAATCAGCACCGAAGGGGACGCAATCCTTGATGTACCACCGGGTACTTCGTGCCCGGTGGTACAGTCGGTGCTCGGCAGCGACTTCTGCCTGCTGGTGACCGAACCGACGCCTTTCGGGCTGCACGACCTGAAGCTGGCGGTCGAAACGGTGCGCAAGCTGGGCGTCAGGTGCGGCGTGGTATTGAACCGGGCCGACATCGGTGACAATGAGACCGACCGTTACTGCCGGGAGGAAGACATCCCGATTCTGATGCGGATTCCGTACGACCGTGCAATTGCCGAGGCGTACTCACGCGGGGTTTCGGTCATCGAAGCACTGCCGGAGTACCGCGGGCGGTTCCGGGCGCTCTACGAGCGGATTCGCGAGTTGACGGCATGAAGACCGGGTTGACTCGCCAGGTCGCGGTTGTCAGCGGCAAGGGCGGAACCGGCAAGACGATTGTGACCGCGTCACTCGCGGCTCTGGCCGGGAACAGCGTGTTGGCCGACTGCGACGTCGATGCCGCGGACCTGCACCTGTTGCTGCAGCCGGAGGTCGAGGAGCGGAACCAGTTCAGCGGTGGTTCGGTCGCGGTGCGGGATCCGGAGAAGTGTACCGATTGCGGGGAGTGTCGGCGTGTGTGCCGGTTCGACGCGGTGAAGGAATCGTTCGACATCGACCCGGTCGCCTGCGAAGGATGCGGGTTCTGCGTCCACGTATGCCCGGTGGACGCAATCGAAATGCAGGAGTGCGTCAACGGTGAGTGGTTCGTATCGCGGACCCGGTACGGCCCGATGGTCCATGCCCGGCTCGGGATTGCCGAAGAGAACTCGGGCAAGCTGGTGAGCGTGGTTCGGAAGCGGGCCCGGGAAATCGCGGAGCAGACTGATGCCCGCTACCTGATTGCGGACGGGCCGCCGGGCATCGGGTGCCCGGTTATCGCGGCAATCACCGGTGTGGACCTGGTGCTGGGCGTTGCCGAGCCGAGCCTGTCCGGTATCCATGACCTGCAGCGGGTGGCCGAGGTCGCGGACCGGTTCAGGATAAGGATGTGCTGCGTGGTGAACCGGTTCGACATCAACCTGGAGAACACCCGGGTGATTGAGAAATGGTGCGGGGAGCACGGTATCACCGTTGTGGGCCGAATACCGTTTGACAAGACTGTGACGGAGGCGATGGTCGCGGGCAAGCCGGTTGTCGAGTATGGCCCGAGTCGGGCGGCAGACGAAATCAGGAAAGTGTGGCAGGAGGTGCAGTTGTGCCTGGAGAAGATATGAGCCGTCAGACCCGGGACGACTGGGTCGCCGAACTCCAGGGCCAGGTGGACCGCGACATGGCGAAGGTGTATTCGCCGCGGGTCCTGGAACTGTGGAAAGACCCGCAGAACGCCGGGTCGCTTGATTACCCGGACGGGTACGGACAGGTAACCGGTCCGTGCGGAGATACGATGCAGGTCTGGCTGCGAGTGCGTGGCGATGTGGTTGCCGAAGCCACGTTCTGGACCGATGGGTGCGGTACGTCGATTGTCAGCGGCAGCATGGTGACAATCATTGTCAAAGGAAAGACACTGGCGCAGGCGGCCGGGATTGACCAGCAGGCGGTGCTCAGCGAGTTGGGCGGCCTGCCGGAGGAGGATGAGCATTGCGCGTTGCTCGCCGCGAACGCCCTGCGTGCGGCCATCGGGCGCATCCGGCCGGAATTGGTGAAAGAAAGGAGTTGAAGTATGCCGATTTACGAGTACGAGTGCCGCAAGTGCGGCGAGAGATTCGAGCAGTTGCTCAAGCGGGCCGATGAGAAGGTGAACTGTCCGAAGTGCGGTTCGACCCGGCTCACGAAGCAGTTCTCGATCCTGGGCGGGGTGCGGGCCGGCGGTTCGTCCGGTGACTTCGGCGGCAGTTGTGCGTCGGGCACCTGCCCGACCGGGACGTGCGGTCTTTGACGCGGCCGGGCAGCAAGCCGGCAGAGGGAATGACAGCATGAAGAAGGTCGCCTTGTTTGCATTCAACGGAGAGTTGATGTGTTTTGCGCACGTGCTGCTCAACGCGCTCGAGATGAAGAACAGCGGTTATGACGTCAAGGTCATCATTGAAGGTGAGGCGACGAAGCAGGTGTCGCTGCTGCGCAACGAGACCAAGCCGTTTGCGGGCCTCTACGGCCGGGTAAAGGCAGCCGGGTTGATTGATTGCGTGTGCAAGGCGTGCGCGACCAAGACCGGGGCTCTGAACGCCGCGATTCAGCAGGGACTTAGCCTGTGCGATGAGATGGAAGGGCACCCG
>CBDUZK010000086.1:0-8951 GCA_965371675.1 uncultured bacterium
CGACCGGCTGCCCGGGCTTGCCGACGTAGAGCAGCGCGTCCGCGCTCTTCATCAACCGGCACGCCTCCCCGTGGTCCAGGGTCCCGAGCAACTCCACCTGCGGGTTGGACCCGAGTTCCGCCGCGAGCCGGGAATCAATCCGGCCCGCCAGGTAGAGCCGCGCGTCCGGCACCCTGCCAAGGGCCCGCACCACGGTCCGGACTTCGGCTTCGTTCTGCCACAGGTTGCCGACGTGCACCACGCTGAACCCGTCGAGCTGCCGGGCCGGAACGTCGAAGTCGTCCGGGTCGAAACCGTTGTCCAGCACCTCGACCCCGTTGCCGACGGCCCGGGCCGTACCGTCGTTCACCGCCAGCGACAGGTCCGCGTGCCGCACCGCGTACTCCCGCACCCAGCGCAGCGCCCGTCGCTGCCAGCGCGGCGGCGGGGCGAACCCGGTCGGCCACGGGTCGCGGAAGTCCACGACCAGCGGCACGTGGGCGTGCGCCTTGAGCCGCACCCCGATCAGCAGCGACGTGAACGGCGGCGCGGTCGCGAAGATGGCGGCCGGCCGCTCCCGGTCGATGATGTGCCGGCCGGTCACCGACGCGAACGGCAGCCAGCCCGCCTTCGAGTCCGGGAACAGCACGTAGTTCAGCAGCCGCGGCCCGTGACCCAGGCTCCGCGCCAGGGCCGGCTGCAGGCGCGACCGCATCGGCCGCAGCCGGTTCAACAGCCGGGCCGGGTCCATGCTCTCGGTCCGGAATATCCGTGACTCGTGCAGGTCATTGAGCAGTTCCGGGTCGTAGTAGTAGTAGGCCGCGGGCTTGACCGTGAGAATCAGCGGGCGCCAGCCGTTCTCGGGCAGGAACTTGCACAGCTTGGTCACACGCATCACACCGCTCAGCCCGAGCGGCGGCGTGTAATAGGAGATGACCAGCAGCCGACGCATGCTCAGAACCTAGCCGCAGGCCCGCCGGAGTCAAACCCGGCGTCGCCTTTTCTCACCCGGTCCGCAATCCGCCCGGCCACCACCCCGGAGGGCAGCAGCCGCAGCCGCAGCCCGCCCAGGTGACTGAACAGCCCGGCGATGTCGAGCCCGAGCATGTGGTCCTCGACCTGCAGGTCCGGCGGCAGCATCCGGAGGAACGAACCCGACCCGAGCCCGTCCTCCAGCCGCGCCCGGTTGTGCTCGACGACCGCGCGCATCACACTGAGGTCCGGGACCGGAAACCGCTCCGGCCGTCGCCCGGCCGGGAACGCGAACAGCCGGCCGTCCAGGTCCGTACCCGCCATCCCCGCCCGCTCGAACGCCTCGGTCAGCAGGTAGCCGTAGGTGGTCCCGAGCAGGTGGACGACGAACAACTGCCCGCCCTCCTCGAAGCACGGCAGCTCGTCCGGGGCGAGGTCCGGGAACAGCGTGCTCCGCAGCACCTGCGCCATCCGGTAACCGTACCCGACCGAGCCCGTGCCCTCGAACACCTTGGTCGTCACCCCGACCGCGCCGGACGGGCGCACCATCACCCGCCCCTCTTTCTCCCGGAACTCGACCAGCTCCCACGACCGGCCGTTGAGCATGAACGTCCGGAACACGAAGAACACGGTCCCGAGATGCCGGTTGGTGGTCACGTCGTACACCTCGTACTTGCCGAAGCTCTTCTGCTGGATGTTGGAGTGGATGTGGCCGTACGTCACCTGCTTCTCCAGCCGCGGCCCGAGGAAGAAGATGCCCGCCCGCCGGCTGACCACGTACTCCTCCGTCGCCATGTGCCGGAACACCCGGGTCACCGCCTCCGGCCCGAACACCGTGCCGAGCGCGCGCACGACCGACCGCTCGGTCGCCCCGATGCGCCGGCGCTGGAACAGGTAGGAGATGATCTGCTGGGGCACGACCGCCAGCGACCGCACGTACCGTTTCTCATACAGTCGTCCGTGCCGCGCGCAGTCCAGGAACGTCTCGAACAGGAACCGCTCCCAGCCGTCGGTGTGGAACCCGAGTGCGAACAGCGACGACTGCTGCCGCCGGTTGCCGCGACCGATCCGCTGCAGCAGCGACGACACGTTGAACGGCGGCCGCACCAGCACCACCGCGTCCACGTCCCCGATGTCGATGCCCAGCTCCAGGGTCGAGGTGCAGCACAACAGCCCGATTTGCTCCCGGTTCATGTTCTGCTCGGTCTCCTCACGCACGCGCCGGTGCAGGCTGCCGTGGTGCACCCAAACCCGGCCCCGGAACGGCGGCAGGTCGAGTTGCTCGACCGCGGACTCGGCCCACGACCGCGCGTTGAAGAAGCACAGCACCTTGCGCGACCCGCGCCGCCGCAGCTCTTCGACCGCGCGCGCGTGCCACCCCTCATCCAGGGGCAGCAGCTTCGCCTCGATTGCCCGCTCGTCCTCGACCTTCACCACCACCGGGTCCGGGAAGTAGCGCTCGCCGATAACGGTATCGTCAATCGTGGCCGACAGCGCGCAGTACTGGAGGCGGTCGTTGACGAGGCGCAGCCGGTCGAGCAAAGCCCGGAGCTGGTCACCGCGCGGCGAGTTGTCCAGCAGGTGCAGCTCGTCCAGCACCACCGCGGCCAGGTCGCGGAACACGGCGGTGTGCCGGCAGAGCAGCGAGTCGAATGACTCCGGGGTCGTTATCAGCATGAACGGCAGTTTCTTCTCCTCGATTGCCGGGTGGTCGCCGGTCTTGCGCGCCAGCGGGAGGCCGAGGTACTCCATCGGGTCGCACAGCCGGCGGTACAGGTCATTGACCAGTGCCCGGGTCGGGGAAACGTAGAGGATCGACAGCCGGGTCCCCCGCCCGGCGATGAACCGTTCGACCAGCGGCGCGGCCACCGCCTCGGTCTTGCCCGACGCCGACGGCGAGATAATCACCAGGTTCCGTCCCTCCCGGATCAACGGCATCGACCGCTCCTGGACTTCGGTCAGGCGACCGAACCGCGCGAAGAACGGGAACCAGGTCCGCGGCAGGCTGTCCTTGATCGACCGGGAATCGGCAGGCACGAATCAGCGGCAGGGCCGGAGCCGGGCCACGTCAAACCCCTCGACGCAGTACTTGATGAACGACCGCACCCCTTCACCCCCACGCCGCGCGGCCTCCCGGAACAGCCGCCTCTGCTCCAGTTCGGTCAACTCGAAACCCGCGTGCGCCCGCTCATAGATTGTCACCAGGGTCGCGAACGCATCCACCAGCGCCCGGTCGCCGAGCGGCTCGAGCCCGATCCGCTGGTGCACGCGGTTCGCCAGCTTCAGGTACGCGTAGTCGCCCGGGCTCGGCGTCGTGGCGAACACGAGCAGGATCGAAGGGTCCCGGTAGATGTAGGGCACCGGCCGCACCCGGTTGTGGATCATCCGGTCGTTCATCCGCTTCAGGGTCGGGTCGTTCTGAGCGGTACGCACCAGCCCCTCCATGAAGTTCACGCTCTTGGTCAGGTACATCACGTCCCAGAGATGCGTGACCGTCTCCGCCTCGTCGATCAGGAACACCAGCCCTTTGAGCCCGAGCTGGCGCGCAATCCAGCTCAACCCGGAAAAGATGTTGCAGTAGAAATCAGCCGCGGTCGAGAAGTCGTACAGCGCCGGTATCCGCTGGCCACCGCGCACCCGGTGCCGGCCCCGCGAATCGGTCGCGTACTCCTTCGTGCTCTCGCCCTCGATCCACTGCCAGAACACCTCGCTCTCGATGTGGGCCGCGTCCAGCCTCCGCAGCTTGTTGAGCACCGGCCCAAGGAACACGTGGTCGGACATGTCCAGGTCCAACGCCTGCCGCAGCAGGTCGCGGAACCCGTACTCGTGCCCGTCGCGGACGTAGCGCAGGTTGTGCACCACTTCCCGGTACACCCGCTTCGGCCGGTGCGGGCTGACCTCCTGCGGGTCGAACTGGCACAGCGTCGTCACCATCCCCTGCTGCAGGGCCCGGTGGTGAAAGTACTCGAGCAGGTGGGTCTTGCCGGTGCCGTACTCTCCCTCGACCAGGAACACGTCGCCCCCACCCGCGCCAAGCCGCTTGAGCGCGGACTCGACCACCGCCACTTCCTTGTCGCGCCCGAACGTGAACGACTCCACGTCCTGGTGCGGCACGATGCCGAGCCGGAACGCCTCGATCATCCGGTGCGCCTGGATCCGGCCGAACGTGCGCCGGCTCGGCCGGCCGGCCGGCAGCAGGTCATCCACCCCGGCCCGCAGCAGGCGCACCCGGCGCGCCGGCAGCCAGAGCCGCAACCCGGTCTGGAACTTCATCAGCAACTCGGTGCCACCCCAGCGGGTGTCCAGCACCTCGCCCTCGCCGAACACCGCGTGCGTAGCCAGACGCGGGCTAGAACTCCGAGTCTTCGACATCCTTCTGCTCGGTCTTCTCCAGCCGCCGCGTGGTGACGCGCAGCAACTCCTCGGCCGTCTTCTGGTCGAACTCGACCGCCGGGTCCGCCCGCAGCCGGTGCAGCGCCTCGATCAGCCCGACCACGAAGAGCCGGCGGTAGCTGATGTCGAACACGAACGCCTCCACCGCCAGCTTCCCGAGCGTGCGGACGATTTCGTCCTTCCGCTCGACCGGCAGCTTCACGTCGTACGCGGTCTCGAACAGCTCGACCAGGCGGGCGCCAAGCTGGCTCAGGAACTCCTCCGGCTCGATACCCAGCTCGTCCAGGCTGATCCGCACCCCCACCGGGTTGACCCCGGAGAACGAGCTTCTCAACCTCTGCTTCAACGCCTCGTACACCCCGCCCGAACCCTCAAGCAGCAGGTTCTCGTCCGGAATCGCGTAGAACACCATCGCCCCGGGCAGGCGCGAGTTGCCGCACTCGTCGACAATCTGGCGCAGGTTGTCGAGCGCGCGCCGCTTGTCGCGCGAGGACGAAATCGACATCCCGCGTTCCGCCTCGTCGAACAGCAGCACCACACCGCTGTACCCGATGCTGTGAATCCACTGGATCAGGGACCGGATCATCCGGAACGCGGTCGCCTTGTCGATCCGCTCCGAAATCCGGAACCGGCTCCGCACCTCCTTGTCCACGTCCTCACCCTTCAGCCACTGGATCACTTCGCTGAATCCCTCGCCGTCCTCGGTCGTCAGGGCCGCGAACGCGCCTTTGACCGCATTACCGAAACTGGTGCTCTCGACGGACGGCAGTTGCTCGACGTACTTGTGCAGGTTCTCGGCCCGGTCCGCCTGCTCGCGCTGCTCCGCGTGCCAGCGCCGGATGATCGACTCGATGCCTTTCTCCCAGGTCGGCACCGGCCGGTCGACCGGGACCGGGGCGCTCACGTTCGCGGCGATTCCCTTGTACACCAGTTCGAGCTTGTCGAACGGGCACTCGGTCGGGTTCAGGCTCACGTACGCCACGCAGTAATTGCTCCGGAACGCCAGGTTGCGCACCGAGTACAGGAAGTGGGTCTTGCCGCCACCGTAGTTCCCGGTGATGAGCTTGAAGCTCGACAGGTTGTAGGTCAGGATGCCCTTGAGATACTCGACCTCGATTGCCTTCAGGTATACGTCCAGCCCGATGGTGAACGCCTCGATGCCGAACTCGGGCGGGGTGCCGGTCGCACCCAGTTTGCTGATTACGGCCCGGGCCAGTGCGCGCTCCATGTCCTAGCCTCCCTTCGGGAAAGACACGTACGAGTAGTACGTACCCTCGCCGGTCTCGTTGTCGGGCACCCACAACGCCTTCGTTTTCCGGGTTGTCGCGTCGAACGTCGCGACGTGCAGCCGCAGGCGGTCCCTCGCCTGCGCCGCCTCCCCGGACGTCTTCAGCCGGTACAGATCGAAACTGAAACGCACCCGCGGGTACTCCACGAACCGGCTCTTCGACGGGTCGGCCCGGAAGCTCTTCGGCTGCATCATCATCACCAGCTCGCCGAGCGCGTCCATCAGCGGAATCCTGCTGCCCGGTTCCAGTCCGTTCAACCGGCACACCCGGGCGCACGCCTTCGCGAGCAGCGACCGGAGGTCGGAAGGCTCGACTGAACGTTCCCTCAGGTCGTCGGTCCACGTCCGCAGCGTCTTCGCAAGGACCCCGGGCACCAGTCGCAGCCCGGTCTTCAGCCGGTCCGCCTCCGGACCCCAGAACACGGTCGCGGTGCCGGACGAGAGGTCGGTCTTCAGGGTGAACATCCCCACCCGGAGCAGAGGCATCTGCCCACGGGCCTCCAGCCCGACCTCCTTGAGCGCGGAAGCCAGGGTCGTGCCGAACCTGAAACGAAACTCATCTTCGTCCCCGGCAACCCGGTCCCGCTCCTCGGTAAGCCATGCGTCCAGTTCCTTGCGGAGTTCGGAATCCGGGAACGCGGAAACCAGGCCCTCAAGTCCGGCGAGTTCTTTCCTGCGGGCGAATACATTGTCCTGCGGGTCAGCAAGCAACCGCTCGTACGCCGCGAACCGCTTCGCGAGCTTCTGGGCGGCGGCCGCAACGCCCCTGGTGCGGGCAAACATACCTTCCATAATCATACAGTATAACCCTGCTCTCAATCCAGTCAACGCACCTCCACTCGAACCCGACACGACGGCGCATCGGCCTTGGTATCCGGGCTTAACCGCTGGACACCGGAAACCCGGAAGCTACAATCACTGCTCATGATCACAGCAGGCAGACTCGCGCTCCGCATCGGTCTCACCGCTATCCTCGTCCTGGCCGGAATCGTACTCATGAGCATACCGTCCATCATCAAGACCCGACGCATGCCGACTGCCATCTTCAACCCATTCGCCCCGCTTGTCGATTCCGGCGGCGTACCGGCCGACACACTGCCCCTGGACTCGGCCCGGGTTGTCGCGGCCCTTGACCGGGTCGAGGACCCGGAGTTGAAGTTCAGCATCGTCGAGCTGGGATTGATCCGTACGGTTTCGGTCGACACCACCGGCAACGTCGACATACTGATGACCCTGACCATGCCCGAGTGCCCATTCGCCCGGTTCATCGGCGAGCAGGCGCTGGCCGCGGTCAAGGCCGTACCCGGGGTGGCACACATCCGCCTGAAACTGGACCCGTCAATCGGGTGGGACCCGTCCCGGCTCACCGGCGAGGCGAAGAAACGCTACGAAGGAGTTTTCGGCAGTGACCCTGGCGATAGTCGGTAGGGCCCTGGTCCTCGGTCTCTCGACCGGGCTGTTCTGCGTGGGGTTCTGCGTGCCCCTGCTCGGCCCAGTGATGCTGTCGCGCAAGCGCAGCAACTTCAGGGAATCAGCCTCCGACCTCGGCCTGTTCCTCGTTGGCCGGCTCGCCGCCTACCTGCTGTTCGGTCTCGTGTTCGGCGCGCTCGGCGGCGTCCTGACCGGCATCTGGTCGATCAAGGCCGTGCTGCTACCCGTCCTCTACGCCGTGCTCGGCATCCTGATGATACTCTACGGGTTCGTACAGAGCTTTCCCCACATCGGGTTCTGCCGGGCGCTCAACCCGCGCGTCCGCTCCCGATGGTATCTGCTCGTCGTCGGTTTCCTGGCCGGGATCAACATCTGCCCGCCGTTTCTGCTTGCGGTCACCGCCGCAATCGACATCGGCGGTGCGCTCAACGGGATGCTCTTCTTCTTCATCTTCTTCCTTGCGACCAGCATCTACCTCCTGCCCCTGCTGTTCGCCGGCCTGGTCAATCGGTTCAAGGAAGTACGGGTCGCCGCCCGCATCTCGGCCGTGCTCGCCGGGCTCTACTTCTGCTGGCTCGCAGCCCGCATCGTCTTCTTCTCCGCCTGACCGTGTCCGCACCGATTTTCAGCTTCCGTCCGCCGGTGGTCGTCGAGGAACGCGTTGTCCGCGAACTGTGCCGCCTGGCCCGGAACGGGTACGAGACGCGCTACAAGAAGGAAACCTTCGGCTTTGTCTTCGGGACCCTCAAGCAGAACCGACAGCTCATCGTGCGCCGGGCGGTCCACTACCGTGGTGGAGGCAAGGGCAGGACCGGGGTCTGGTTTGACGACTGGCCCAGCGTGCTGCGCGTGCTCAACCGACGCGAAGACCTGGCTCAAGAGCTCCGGATGCGATTCCTCGGCGGGTTCCACTCGCACGTCGAAATTGCCGGCCGGGTGTTCCGCGGACTCTCCACGTCGGACCGGCACTCCATCGACCGCGACCCCCATGCCGCGCTCGAGATGGTCGTGTTTGTCTGGGCCGGGGGACGCTCTCCCGGTGCGGGCTCAACCCGGACCATCGCGGCATTCGAGCCGGACACCGGGTACAGCTACCGGGTCCGGGTCTACGCCAAACGCCGTCCCGGCATCCGCCAGATCCCGGTTCGCGTACCCGGCACACATAACGTCATCCTGCTGTAGCCGGGAAACGAACGGGGACGACCACGAAGGCCGTCCCCATTCTCAGTCGAAACCCGTCTAGCGGAGCATCACCGCCTTGGTGGTCTTCACCCCGACCGATGTCTCCAGCTTGTACAGGTACGTGCCGTTTGCCACAAGCCGACCCTGGTCGTCCCTGCCATCCCAGTGATTGGCGTAGGTACCGGCCTTCATCTCGGCGTTGACCAGGCTCCGAACCGCGCGCCCGCTGACGTCATACACGGTCAGGCGAACGCGTCCCGGAACCGGCAACTGCCACCGGACCGCCGAACTGCGATGGAACGGGTTCGGCGCAACCGACATCGCCAGCCCGCGCGGCACACTGCCCACCCCGGTCCCGGGCTCGCTGACGCCGACCACCGGCCCGTCGGTCGTGAACTTGATTGCCCGGCCGGCCGTAATCTCACTGCTGCCGCGATGGTAGGTGCCGTCGAACAGAGCCTGGATACCGATCCCGGTGGTCGAGTCATTGACCCCGACCGTGGCCGAGCCGTAGCTGTTCGCGGTCAGGTACTGGTACGTGAACACACTGTTGCCGTCGGTCGCTGCCATGGTCGTGTCGTAGATGACCACCTGGTGCCAGTCGAACACGTTCCGGTTCGAGTAGTACGGCATCGAGTCGTACTGCACGATGAACCGGTGGTTCGCCGCGTCGTGGTACCAGTACACCCCGTTGCTGCTCGGCGGG
>CBDUZK010000087.1:0-8809 GCA_965371675.1 uncultured bacterium
CGCGCCGTTGACCGCGTCGATGCCGACCCGCAGTCTGCGGCCGCTTTCCGGGATGCCACTGAAGAGTTTGTGCCCGGCGACGGTAGCGACGTGGTCCGCGACCGCGTTCGCGCAGGGAATCGATTCACCGGTTTCGTTCCAGGCGATTGGTCCGGTCGTGGATTCGTCGAGCCGCGCCTTGAACCGCCGCAGTTCGTCCGGGGTCAGGAACACGCCGTCGGCATTGACGAACTTCATGCCGTTCCATTCCTCGGGGTTGTGGCTGGCGGTGATGATGAGGCCGCCGCCGGCACGGTGCGCGCGGACGTAATGGAGTACGGTCGGAGTCGGACAGATACCGAGGTCGATTGCCGTGCACCCGGCAGACATGAGGCCGGCAGCTGCGGCCGCGGCGAACATCGGTCCGGAAGGGCGCGTGTCGCGACCAATCGCAACCGGGCCGTGGCCGATGAACGCCCCGAAGGCGACGGCAACCGCAGTTACGGATTCCGGGGTGAGTTCTGAGCCGACCTTACCCCGGAGTCCGGATATCCCGAATACAGTGAACTGCACGAAACAGAAGTATATCGCGCACGGCCCGGTCGGTCAATCCGACCCCGGCTCCCGACACAGGAATCTCAACACCAGGAATGGGAGGAAGTCAGAAGTTAGAGTGTAGAATGCAGAAGTGAACCGCCGAAAGACGCCGAGGGAAGAGTCAACCACGGATAAACACGGATGGACACAGACAAGGAAGGAAGTAGAAGCCAAGAGCCAAACATCAAATCGCAAGTGTCAAGAAATGCAGATGGAGGGAACAGACCGCCGAGAAGGTCAGTTACTGCACGGTCCGCAAGGCCCGTGGGCGCGGAACGGTTTGACTTGCGACCCCGGAGGTCAATACTATGAGCAAGAGCAGAAGGGAGCAGATTATGATACGCATTCTGAAGCTGTCGGCAGCGGGCCTGTCGTTCGTGCTGTGCCTTGTGGTCGGGTGCGGCGAAGGGCCGATCGTGTGGACGGAGACAATCGACTGCGGCGGTGCCGAGACCGCGGCGGCGCTGGCCGGCAATGGCAACCGCCTGGCGGCGCTGGGGACACTGGTGCCGTCCGGGACCGACCGGTCGGTGTGGGTGGTGCAGATGTTGACCATGGACGGGAAACCGGTCTGGCGTCGGCGTTACTCCGAGGGCACGGTCAACGTCGCCGGGGACCTGGTCATGAATGAGCTGGGCGAGGTGTTCGCGACCGGTCGGAGCCGGATCAAGGACCGGGATATGTGCATGGTGGTTCGGTATCGGACCGACGGCTCACTCGCGTGGCAGCGCGCGCTGGCCCTGGGTGATGCCAGCGCCGGGAGCGGCATCGTGCTGGCCGGCCGGAAGCTCTTCGTATGCGGCGCGGTGGAAGAAAAGGACCGGCGGCAGTTGCTGGTTGCGGAACTGAACCTGGACGGCAATACGGTGTGGAGCCGGAACTACCGCATCGGGAAGATGTCCGACGGCATTCGGATTGTAGTAGACCGGGACGGCAATATCGTGGTGGCCGGGCACGCGGGCACGACCGAGAACCCGGATATCCTGCTGGTGAAGCTGACCCCGAAGGGCGATACCATCTGGACCCGGACCTACGATTCGGGCGCGCAGGACCGGTGCGGTGACGTGGTGACGGACCTGTACGGCAACGTGATTGCCACCGGCACCGCTTTCACCGAAGACGGCGCCCGCTGCGTCATCCTTGAATACCACCCGGACGGCGAACTCATCCGACGCGCGGCGTTCGGCGAACGTGCGACCGCGGAGGGACACGGAATCGCGGTCACGGAGCAAGGCGATTTCTTCATCAGCGCAACCCTGCTCGGCAATGACGAGGAATCGCTGCTTGTGTTTCAGTACCGGCCGAACGCGACTTCAATCTGGGAACGCACCTGGCGCGGCGGGGCGGATGCTGTGGGTGCGGATGTACTGGTGGGAGACGACGTATACGCGCTCGGGACAGTCCGGTCCGGCCCGGGCGGGAGCGATATGGTGGTCCTGCGCCTGAACTGGGAGCCGGAGCTGGCCGGCCAGGGGCCCTGATTCCGGTCGTCCGGGTCATGCCGGTAGTTGACCGACCGGGCACGGGTGCTATCATGCGCCGATGCTGCTGAAGTTTCAGGATCGGAACCCAACGGTCGGACGCAACGTATTCATCGCGCCGAACGCCACGGTCATCGGCCGCGTGACGCTGGGTGACAGTTCGAGCGTCTGGTTCGGTTCAGTGCTCCGTGGCGACGTTGACAGTATCACCATCGGGGCGGAAACCAATATCCAAGACCTGACCGTGGTGCATGCTGACGCGGATACGCCGACCCGGGTCGGCAACCGAGTTACGGTCGGGCACCGGGCGATTCTTCACGGCTGCATTGTCGAGGACGAGTGCATCATCGGCATGGGGGCGGTAGTCCAGAACCGGGCGCGAATCAGCAGCCATACGATTGTAGCTTCCGGGTCGGTTGTTCGCGAGGGTTTCGAGGCGTTGCCCGGAGTCCTGCTGGCCGGGGTTCCGGCCCGGGTCAAGCGCGAACTGACCGACATTGAGATTGACTACATCAACGAACTGGCCGAAACGTATATGGGCCGGGCCCGGTTGTACCTGGCCGACGTCCGGCCCGGGTGACGCATGCACCGCAGTTCGCGACGTGTCCGGTGGATTCGTGTCCGGCGGAAGCAGCCGGTAATCAACTAGTGACTGAAGCAGCGCACAGGTATCGGTCGGTGCAACTGGCTGGTCCGGTGCAGATGGTGCGGCCGGTGAACCGACGTCTGCGTGGACGCGCTGGCCGGCAGGTCATGGACCATCATCGGGATCCGGTCGTCCCACAGGATGACGGACTGCTCCAGGAACCGGGCAATCTGCTTCCGGTTCGGGCCGGGCCGCTTATTCTCGGTCACGCTACGTCACCTCGGAGGGGACAGGGGCGGCGGTTTCAGGGGACAATCCGTGTTGCCGGACCCGGCTTGGGCGCGGAGTCAGTCCGTACCGCACCGTCCCCGTACGAACCGACTCCGCGTCGGCCATCTGACGCAAGCGTTTCTCGCCGTGAATCGCCGCGGCGAGCAGCATCTGGGCGTCTCTCAGCTCGTCACCCAGATCATCGGACAGTACATACATCTCAGCCTCCCGGCAGTGCCGGTATCTACGTTAAGTGCGCCCCGAAGACGGATGAACCATCCCATTCATCGTCTCGGTTTAGTGCACTCGCCGTGCCAATTCGGTCGCACCTGGCCAAATCGTGTAAGCTGTGGTTTCCCAAATAGATAAGCTGTTCACCAGCCGACCGTGGTGCGACGTTTTGTGCGTCACTGCCGAAGAATGCGTTGGGTCTGGCTGCAGTTTTCTGCAGAAGCGGCGGATTTGTGGGGTGTCTTGCGGCAGAGATGTGTGGATGACATGCCGGGGAACCGGAACCGTGTCGCGAGCGTCTGAACTCGGTATCGAAAGGAGTTGAAGATGTTGAGAATCGGATTTGTCTGTCTGTTGCTGGCTGGAATCGTAGTCGCGCAGGACCTGCCGGTCATGCCGTACGATTCGCTGATGGAAGACCGGGTGTCGGTCGATGGGTACGTGGAACGGGAAGACGGCGAGTTCGAGTACCCGGCGTACCTGAAGAATCCGGCCACCGGTTTGACGGTATCGTGGGGGTTCGACGACGAGTTCATTTACGTGGCGGTCGAAACCCGGGGCAAAGGCTGGTTCGGCATCGGGTTCGGGACCCCGGAAATGAACGAATCGAACATGGTCGTGGGATACTACACCGATGATTCGTCGGATGCGTTCTGCGTGGTCGGCAAAGGGCACGCCCACGAGTTGGCCGGGAGCGCGGATTCACTGCTGCCGGACTGGGACCTGGATTTCGACGACGAAACCGGTGTCACGGCGCTCGAATTCACCTACCCGCTGACCTGGCGCGGTGAAGGTGCGCCCGAGCCGTTCGCTTCAAACGAAGCCCTGAAGAAGACCGCGATACCCGGCCTGGAACCCGGGGACATCTACGACCTGATCCTGTCCCGGAACGCCAAGTCGGTGTCGCTGACTACCCGCCATACGCACCGGAGCAGCGTCAAGTTCCAGCTTGCCGAGAACCCGAAGCAGGTCGGCGAAGAGGAAGGTCGGTAGTCAGGCCGGGTCGTCAACTACCCGCAATTCGAACACGACGGTGTTGTCGGGATCCGGGCAGGAAACACGGGCTTCGCCCGGATGTTCCTCCCAAGGCAGGCTGCCGCCGAACCGGAGCACGGTTGCGAACGGGAACAGGGCGTTGAACGCCCAGACACACATGCCGGCCGGGCAGCATTCTCCAAGCTCCCATTCGTCACCGGTCACGTGACCGTAGGAACAGGTTCCCGGTCCGTCCGGGCCCCGCACGTTCATGACCCGGACCAGGACACGCTTCCCGATGCGGGTTTCGCCGGGGTCTTTCATGTGCTGTCGATGATAGGCGTTGTGCGGGTGCAGTCAACCGGTGCCAGAGAAGAAACAGGAGTGAGGAGTGAAGAGTGAGGAGCCAAACCGGAATTGCCGATTTGGGCTTTGGGTTTCGGCATCTGGATTTGCCTGCCTGCGTCCCTTGGATGTTGACATCAGAACCGCTCCGACTACCCTAGTGCCGTGACTGAGATGATATTGCGGTTCGGTCGGGGACACATCCCCGTTCGGATACTGGCTGCAGCCTTGCTGCTGGTGCTCGGTTGCGCGGGCAGCGGCGCCCTGGTCGTGGCGCGAGTGAACGGCCGGCCGGTCGATGCGGCTGCCCTGATCCGGGTACTGCCGCGCAGGGTGGATACCGCCCTCGGCGCGCAGGCGGTGAAACAGCGCTACCTGAACAACATCATCGACAAGGAACTGTTCATCCAGGAAGCGGAGCGGGTGGGACTCGACTCCAGTATCGCCTACGCGTTCGAACTCGCACAGAAGGGGTTTGTGACCCAGGAGTTGTACAACAGCGTGGTCGCGGACATCGGCCCGCTGGGCGACGCGGAACTGGAGAGCGCCCGCCAACAGCTTGTGACCGAACTGAACCTGAAGTTGATAGCGACCGAAACGGAAATCGAAGCACAGGACATGGTTGCCGGGCTGCGGCAGGGCGTACCGTTTGAGACGCTGGCGGTGCGGCATTCGGAGCATGCCAGCGCGGCCGCGGGCGGTGACCTGGGCTGGCTGGCGGAGTTGTGGGTCGATGAGCCGGTGAAGGAAGCGGTGCTGGCGCTGGAACCTGGCGGCTGGACCGGTCCGCACCGGATGCTCGAACACTGGTACGTGCTGAAGGTCGATGGGCGGCGGGCAGCGGACCCGCCGCCGCCACCACTCGAGGCAATCCGGGGCGAGCTGACCGTGCGGTTGCGCCAGAAGCTGCAGCAGGCCCGGGCAAATGAGTACCTGGCTCGAGTGCGGGCCCGGCTCAGGTTCAACCCGGAGGGGCTTGACGTGATGTGCAAGCCGGCGGATTCAATCACGCCGGCCGATGAAGAAGTCTGGGTCGCAATCCGGGACAGCGCGCAGTACGTCAGGGTCAGTCGACTGCTGCATCTCGCGCGGCGGTTTCCCGCGTCGCTCGATACCGCGATGCGCAAGTACGCGGTCCGGCGCGAAATCGAGGAAGACCTGCTCTACGAAGACGGCTTGAAGCTGGGGCTGGAAAAGGTGCTCCACATTCGCGACTCGCTGGCCGAGCGGCGACGCAACCTGCTCTACGAAGCGCTGTACCGGCAGGAAGTGACCGGGAAAGCGGAGGCGACCGAGGCGGAGCTGCTGAGCTACTACGAGGAGCACAAGAGCAGCTTCCCGAGCGCCGACTTCGAGATGGTGCGGCGGCTCGTGCGCAGCCGGATGCTGCAGGAGCTGCGCGACACCCGGCGTCGTGAATACCTGGCCGGGCTGCGCGACCGGGCGCGAATCGACATTGACGAAGAAGTCCTGGCGAATGTCGCACAGGAACCGGATGGAAGCTGGAAACACCAGAACAAGGAGTCCAAGTGAACCGGAACAATCTTGTCCGCGGCCTGTACGTCCTGACCGGCCTGGCGCTGCTTGTGGTCGGCGCGGGCTGCCCGGGGTCCCAACCCGAAGGCACGGTTATCGCCACAGTCAACAACGACCACCTGACCAAGGACCAGTTCGACGGATTGCTGCAGGACCGGGTCCAGGTCGACCGCCAGAACCTCCCTCAAATCCTCGACAAATGGGTGGCAAACGCGTTGATGTACCAGGAGGCAATCAGACGCGGGCTCGGAGACGACCCGGAGACGAAGCTCTACGTGGAGCGGCTCGAACGCGACTACCTGGTGAACCAGTTGCTCCAGAAGCTGACCGCCACGGTCAGTGTGAGCCAGACCGAACTGCTGGACTATCACAACGCCCACAAGGACGAGTTCAGCTACGAGGTCAAGATAATGCGGATTGTGATGTCGGACAGCATGCTGGCGGAGCGAACCCTGGCCGAGATCCGCGCGGGCGGGGACTTCAAGCAGTTGGCCCGCGAGCGGTCGCAGGACCGGCTGCTCGAACCCGGGCAGGAATCCAACTACATCCCGCGCGGCGTCGGCGGCGGGGACCCGACGCTTGAAGAGGCGATATTCGCGCTCAAGAAGGGCGAAGTGTCGGACGTGCTGTCGAACCAGGAAGGATTCCAGATAATCAAGCTCGTGGACCGGAAGAAGGTCAAGGGTGAAGTGTCGTTCGCGGAAACGAAGACCTACATCGACGCGGTGCTCGGGTATCGCAAGGGTGAAGTACTGGTTGATAGCCTGCTGACCGAACTGCGCGCCGGGGCGAAAATCGAACTCAGGCCGGATGCGTATTTCGAATAGACCGGCCGGCACGGTCCTGCTGTGCGTCGCGTTCGGGATGCTGCTGTCGCTCCCGGCGGCCGCCGGGTCGGCGGACAGCGTCGTCGCGGTGGTCGGTGACGCCGTAATCCTTGAAAGCGAACTGCGGCAGGCGGTCGATTTCTACCGGATGGCGTCGCCGGATACGGCCAAGACCGGGGACGAACTGCGCGCCGACGTGCTCGACCAGCTTATCAACAACCGTCTGCTGCAGGAACTGGCGCGCATTGACACCATCACGGTCGGGCGCGAAGAAGTGGATGCCGGGGTGGGAGACAACATCGAGCGGATGCGCGCCCGGTTCGAAACCGATGACGAATTCCGGGTCGCGCTCGCGGCAGAAGGACTGACCGAGCGCGACCTCCGTCGACGCTACGAAGGCGATGTGCGCCGGCAACTGCTTTCCCAGAAGCTGATGGAGCGGGAAGGACTGACCCAAGTGTACATTTCCCCGGCCGAGGCGGAACGGTTCTACGAAGCGGAACGGGATTCGATTGCGCGCGTGCCGGGCCAGGCCACGCTTGCCCACATCCTGATACCGGTGATGCCGTCCGACGCCGCGGAAGAAGAAGGACAGCGCCGCGCGTCCGAAGTGCTCGACGTCCTGAGCCGGGGCGGGGAGTTCGGCGTGGTGGCCGGTTCCTTCTCCGACGACCGCGCCACCCGGGCCAAGGGCGGGAACTGGGGTCGGCGAGACCTGGGCGACCTGCCGATTGAGATTGCGATTGTGCTCGACCAGCTCAAAGCCGGCCAGGTGTCGCCGCCGTTCCGGTCACGGGACGGGTACGTCATCGCGCGGCTGGGGGACCGGTCGGAAGACCGGGTGCGATTCGCGACCATCCTGCTGCGGGTCCCGATTCGCCGTTCGGACACGACCCGGGCCCGCAACAAGGCGCGCACCCTGCGCGACAAGGCGCTGGCCGGGACCCCGTTCGCGGAACTGGCGCGCGAGTACTCGGGGGACCCAGTGACCGCGGACTCAGGCGGGTTCCTGGGCGAGTTCCTGCTCGTCGGCCTGACCCCGCCCTACGACTCGGTCGTGGCGGTGCTCGACTCGGGCGGGATTTCCGAGCCGGTGCTCTCCGAACACGGGTTCCACCTCGTGCAGGCGCTCGACAAGCAGGAAGAACGGATGATGTCCTACGTCGAGATGCAGGACATGGTCCGGCAGTACCTGCACCAGCAGAAACTCGCCGTCCGGCTCGAAGCCTACCTTGAGCGCCGGTCGGACCAGGTCTTCGTCCGCCGTTACAACTAAGCTGTTCGCACCCTCGGGCTGACCGGCCCGGGTTCTGCCCGGAACCGATTGACACCGGCCTGCCTGCCGGTAATCTGGCACCCGATGCGCAAAGGTAAGGCACCGGACACCATCCTCCGCCTAGTCGACAACTTCGACCGGAACGTCGCCGCCTACCGGTCCCCGGCCTACAACGAAGCCCAGGTCCGCAAGGAGTTCCTCGACCCGTTCTTCGAGGCGATGGGCTGGGACATGGCGAACCGGCAGGGATTCGACCTCCGCTACCGCCAGGTGGTCCACGAAGCCGCGCTCAGGGTCGGCGGTACGACCAAGGCCCCGGACTACTCGTTCCGCATCGGCGGGGTGCGCAAGTTCTTTGTCGAGGCCAAGAAGCCAGCCCATAACCTGAAGCGCGACCTCGGCCCGGCCCTCCAGCTCCGGCGCTACGCCTACACCGCCAGGCTGCCGCTCTCCATCCTCTCCGACTTCGACGAGTTCTGCGTGTACGACACCAGAATCCGGCCGGGCAAGACCGACAAGCCGGCCACGGCCCGGGTCCGCTACCTCGAATACACCGAATACCCGGACGCATGGGAGGAACTGTGCGCCACCTTCTCGCCGGATGCAATCCAGCAGGGCGCGTTCGACAAGTTCGTGGAGTCCAAAGGCAAACGCGGCACCGCGCAGGTGGACGTCGAGTTCCTCAAAGACATCGAACGGTGGCGCG
>CBDUZK010000088.1:0-8768 GCA_965371675.1 uncultured bacterium
GACTAATCAGGTTTCAACAACTTCTGAAGACCGGTTTTCAGACAAGCTCTGTGTCACCGATTTTCCCGAGTTCGTGGACTACGCGGACCGGAGGACCGGGCTGACCGCGATGATGCGCGGCACCGGGTTCGCGGTGGCAATCGTCGCGTTGATGCTCGGGCGGGGACAGGCGTCGCGGAGCGGCGTGCTGCCGGGCGAAACCGCGGTCCCGTCCGGTGGGTTTGTCCGCGAACTGCGGAACAGGGGTATCAACCTCAGGTCGAGCAGTCGGCGGGTGCGGCAGTAGCCGCGCCGGGTTCGTTCATCCGCTCCAGGAACCGGTCCACTTCCTCCTCGGTGTTGTAGAAGTGCGGAGAGATGCGGAGCAGGTTTTCGCGCAGGGCGCAGACCATGTTCGCGGACGTGAGCCAGGCGAGGACGGACGCGGGGTTGACGCCCTCCTTGCGGCAGGTGACGATGCCGGCATTCCGGTCCAGGTCGGCCGGGGTGAGAATCTCCCAGCCGTTCGCCTCCAGACCGGCACGCAGGCGTGCGGTGAGCATGCGCACCCGGCGTTCGACTTCTCCGATTCCGACGTCGAGCAGCATCGCCAGGCTTTCATGCTGGCCGTAGATGCCGAGGTAGTTCTTCGTGCCTTCCTCGAACCGGCGGGCGTCGATTGACAGGGGTTTCAGGCTGGAGATGTCGTTGAAACTCTCCCAGTGCGCGGACAGCCAGCCGTGGTTCGCGGGCCGGATTCGCTCCAGCGTGTCGGGCCGGACGTGCATGAACCCGGTTCCCTGCGGGCTGAGCAGCCATTTTTCCCCGTGCGAACATACGAAGTCCGCGCCAATCTCCGAGAAATCGGTATCGACCACGCCGATGCCCTGGATGGCGTCGAGGATGAAGAACACCCCGTGCTCGCGGCAGAACGCGGCAATCCCGGTCGCGTCGAAGCGTGCGCCGGTCAGGAAATGGACCCAGGGCAGGGCGACACACCGGGTGCGGTTGTCGACCAGTTTGAACACGCAGTCCGGACCCTGGACCAGTTGTCGTGATGTCACCCACCGCTTGCGGATGTGGGGAAGCATGAAATGGAACGGGTAGGTGACCGCCGGGAACCCGTCTTCCATCAGGACGACGTTGTCGCCTTCCTGCCAGTCGATTGAATTGATGGCGATGATGATGCCGGCTGACGTGTTCTTGGTGAACGCGACCGTGCGCGGTTCGACGTGCAGCAGTTCGGCGAGCTGGACCCGTACGCGTCCGACCACGCCCTCCGCCTCGGGCCACGGTACTTTGCCTTCGCGCGCGGACTGTTCGGCGTAGCCGCTGACCGCCTGCACCGCGGGCCGGGGCAGCGGGCCGGTCCCGGCATGGTTGAAGTAGACGTACTTCTCCAGCACCGGGAACAGGCCGCGGATTGCCTGCAGTCGTTCGAGGTTCATGACCGGGCAATTATGCTCGTGGAACCGAGTGGTGCAAGCTTGAGTTCATACCCGGGTTGACTCATCGCCAGGCGCGGCTAGGCTGCAGATACATGAATCATAAGGAGGCATAGTGACGTTTGTTCTGTCTTTGACGCCGGTAGCGGCGGGCGAGTAGCAGGTTGTGAGCGGCGGAGGTGCAATGAGGACGGTCGGGCTTGTAGCGGGTGCGGTCCTGCTGGTGTGGAGTTGCGGCGGAGGACGGGTTGACACCGCCGTGAAACTGGCGCAGGCGCTGAAGCAGGAAGGCATCCGGTTTGACGGCATCTACGATGTCGAGCGGGAGCGGAATAAGATGAGCCGGCTGGTCGATGAGGCGGTGTCGCTTGAAGCGGAAAGCGTGTGGGTCGAGATATTCCGAATCGAGAACGAAAAGTACTTCAACATGGCAGCGATGGCGGTAGGACTCCGGCGTGGGGTTGAGAAGTCGATGTCCGAGGAAGTGGAGGACAAGCTGGTCGATTCCTATGTCCGGCGTCCGTTCGTGGTTATGGTGATGCAGGAACCCGAGCCCGGCGCGGTGCGCGCGGCGCTTGAACGGATTTTCGAGGCACCCTGAACGGCACCGGGCGCCGGCCGGCCCGGCAGACCCGACCTGACAGGCTCCGTGCTTCGGCGCTACCGGGCGAGAACCATCTGCCGGGTGGCAGACCCCCGTTCCGTTTCCAGTCGGCAGCAGTAGACGCCTGCGGGAACCCGGCGACCATCCCGGTCGAGGCCGTTCCATCGGGCGGTGTGTCTTCCCGGTTCAAGTTCCGCGGCCAGCAGGGTGCGGACGAGCTTGCCGGCGCGGTCGTAGACCTGGAGCGACACCCGCTCTGAGGATTCGAGCCGGAACGAGATATCCGTGCCCTGGACGACCGGGTTCGGAGCGTTGGGCTCGAGCAGGAATCGGCTCTGTTCCCACCGGCCGGGTCGAGGCTCCTCGCTCACGCCGACGAAATCGGGCAGGAGGCGTCGGGCCGACGCGATGTAGCTCCAACTCGTGCGGCCGTTGCGATGGTCGGACCATTCGCAGTAGACGTAGTTCGAGTCGCAGTCGATCTGCTGGTAGTCACCCATCTGTGAGCGGGTCGAGTTCGTATAGCAGGGCGTGGCGTCGTTGACGCGTTCGTTCGGGGCCCAGGTGACGCCGCCGTCATCGGACCACGTGTAGTAGACGTCGCCCGAGTTGGTGGGGTAGTAGTTGCGCGAGTCATACCAGAAGACGTGGGGCCGTTGGAGGTGGTCGAGCGTTATCCATGAGCAGAACTGGTCGGAGTTCGCGACCGAGTCGTCGTTGACCATCACCGGCGTGGACCAGGTGGAACCGGCATCCACCGACGACATGACCATGACGTCCCAGCCCGTACCCTGCATCCCATTCTGCACCGTGACGTAGATCTTCCCGGCCGTATCGACCGTCATTGCCGGGAAGGTGTGGTTGGCGCGCCAAGACGGGAGGTGGCTGGAGACGGAGAGCGCGGCTATCTGCCGGGGAGTGTCCCAGGTGGCGCCGTCGTCAAAGGACCGGTTGAACCAGATGGTAGTGGGAACCCAGCTTGCCGGTTGACCCCAGACGGCGTACAGCTCGCCGTTCGGACCGATGGCCGGACAGGAGCCCTGCCCGTCGGTATTCGACACGTTGATATCGCCCGTGTTCCAGGTGAAGCCCTGGTCGTACGAGTAGCAGAAACGGATGTAGTGGGTGCCGCCGGTGAAGTCGGTGTAGGTACAGCAGAGGAGCGTGTCTCTGCTCGTGAACATCGGTTTGTCCGGGAAGGTGCTGGTTCCGCGGTCGACGCGAATCGTGTCGCCCCAGGTCGCGCCGCCGTCCCACGAGTGCATGATGTACAGGTGGAGGACGCGCGGCGAGGTCTGTACCTGGACCATGCAGAGGAAGTAGCAGGTGTCGCGTGTGTTGCCTTCGAGGCACACGTCCACGAAGAACCCGGTGTCGAGCGACGTCGGAATGAAGGTCCGGCCGCCGTCGGTGCTGCGTGAGATACGAGCCCACCAGCCGCCGTTGTTGTAGTTGTAACCGAGCAGGATGATGCTGGAATCCGGCCCGGCATGGCGTGCGACGAACAGGGCACCGTCGGGTGGGTTGGAGTAGTCCATGCTGTCGGCCAGCGCGTTTGTGTCCCATGGGAGATCCGGTCGACTGAGAGTCCGGTACTCCGCGGGCGGGGCCGACAGCGGCAGGTCGGGCGTCTGGGGGAGCAGGTGAGTAGTCTCCGCGGCCAGGGTCGGCAGCGAAAGAACGGCCAGTGCGACAAGCAGTGCGACGGGTTTCACGGGCTCCTCCTGGTAGCTGGGCTTCGTTGGATACGATATGGTAGCCCGCGTGGCATGGGGTTGTCAACCCAGACCGACGTCCCGGCCGCGGAGAAACTCGGTTGCGCCCGTTGTTCTTGTTGCAGTTCCGGCGTTCAGTTGCCTGTTCGAGTGGGCTACAGGACCAGAACCAGACGTGTGTCGGGAACCCGGGATGCAGACCGGTTGCAGCTGCCGGACGGTACGCCCCACCAGTCAATGAACTCAAAGCCTGATTTCTGTCTGCACTGAGGGCGAGGGTTGTCCATGTATTCCAGCCGGGATTGAAACGACCCTGCCGGGTAGTTTGCGGGCGCCGGGGGTTACCCGAAGTAGTCCTCCATCCGGTCGAACGCCTTGTTGACTTCCTGCTCCGATACGCAGAAAGAGAGCCGGAGATGGCTCTGGCCGGTCGGGCCGAAGGCGATGCCGGGCGTGGTCGATACCTTTGCTTCCGCCAGGAGGTTCTTGCAGAAGGTCGTTGAGTCTCTGCCTGCTTCCGGCAGGATTCTCGGGAACATCAGGTAGGAGCCGCCGGGTTTGTGATACCGGAACACCGAGTCCAGGCGGTCGAGGCGTTCGCACATCAGGTTGCGGGTGGCAAGGTAGTGCTCCCGGAATCGGACGACGCAGTCCTGCGGACCCTGGAGTGCGGCGAGAGCGGCGTATTGAGAGACTACCGGGGCGCAGATGGCGAGCGGTATGTGGACCTTGGCAATCTGGGGAATCAGTTCCTCGTCCGCGTGGAGGTAGCCGATGCGCCAGCCGGTCATGGCGTAGGTCTTGGTGAACGTGTAGCAACTGATCGTGCGCTTCTCCATTCCGGGAATCGTCGCGATGCTGAAGTGGTGGTTGTCGTCGTAGACGAAGTATTCGTACGCTTCGTCGGTGACAGCTACGAGGTTGTGTTCCATACAGATATCGGCGAGTTGGCGGAGCTGCTCTTCCGGGAATACGGTGCCGGTTGGGTTGCTCGGGGAGCAGTAGATGACGGCCTTGGTCTTCGGGGTCACCGCGTCCCGGATCGCGTCGATGTCGAGGATGAAGCCCTGCTCTTCGATGGTCGGGACCAGGACCGGTCTGCCGGACGCGATTGTGACCTGGCGGAGATGGGTGGAGTAGGTCGGCGACGGCAGGATGACTTCATCGCCCGGGTCGATTACGGCCATCAGCGCGGCGGCCAGTCCTTCGATTGCGCCGACGGTAACGATTATCTGTGCCGGGTCGGCGTCGATGTTGTTGTCGCGTTTGAGCTTGGCGACGATTTCCCGGCGCAGGGCAGGCAGGCCCGAGCTTTCGGAGTACCCGCCGACCAGCCCCTTTTCTATCGCCGTGATCGCCGCCTGCTTGATGTGTTCCGGGGTCCCGGAGGTCGGTTTGGCCCAGGACAGGAACGCGACGTCCTCGACCTGCTTTGACAGCCGCGTCATCTCGTGGATGGCGGACTTCTCTATCTGTCGTACCCGGTTGGATACCCGTAGATGGTCTGTCATGGTATTGCGCCTTTCGATTTTCCGTTTCCTGTCAGCGTAGTCGGACCCGGCAGGATGTCAATAGCGCCGCGGACAAGAGGCGGACCGCGTGGCGGTCCGGTCGCGCCTACGTCTCTGCGGCGGCGCGGGCCCGGGCGCGGTGGGCGATGGCCGAGCCGAAGATGCTGATTTCGTACAGCACAATCAGCGGGGCGACCATCAGCAGTTGCGTGAAGATGTCGGGCGGCGTCAGGAGTGCGGACAGGATCGCGATACCCACGATGGCAACCCGGCGGCGTTTGCGCAGCATCTTCGGGTTGACAATGCCGAGCCTGGAAAGGAAGAAAATGACGACCGGGAGCTGGAACACGAGCCCGGCGGCCAGCAGGATGTGGGTGGCGAAGCTGACGTAGCGGTCGATGGACAGCATTGCCTCGAGCCGCGGCGTTTCGAAGCTGAGCAGGAACTTGATGCCGATCGGCAGGATCAGGAGCAGGGCGAAGGCGATACCACCGAGGAAGAAGATGGTCGAGAACATGACCGCGAGCCCGACCTGGCGAGCTTCACCACGGCCGAGGGCCGGTCGGATGAACCGCCATACCTGGTAGAAGATGTAGGGAGATACCAGCGCCGTACCCGCGACGAGCGCGACCTTGATGCGGGTGATGAACGCTTCGGGTGGCGAAAGGAAGACCAGTTTCTCGACCGGCGCAGTCAGCAGGTCGAGCAGGAAGCCGGAGAAGAAGTAAGCGACAAGAGCGCCGATGATGACCGCCACCAGCGCGCCGAACACGCGCTTGCGCAGTTCCTCGAGGTGGTCGAGAAACGACATGCCGGTTGCCTTTTCGTCTGTCATTGGTGGCGCCGCTGGCCGGTGAACCGGTTCGGGCGTCAGGCCGAGGGATTGTTCTTGGAGTCGGAGTCGGTATCGTCTTTGACTCCGGACTCGACCTCCTTCATGCCTTTCTTCAGTTCCCGGATGCCTTTGCCGAGCGAACGCATCACTTCCGGTATCCGGCGTGCTCCGAACAGGAGCAGGACGATCAGGGCAATCAGGAGCAGTTCCTGCCAGCCGATTCCAAACATGGTTAGTCACCTCCTCCGGGGCCGAACGACCCGGTCGCTATGAGCGTTGTCCACATCAATACACTATAGGTTCGTCCGACGCGAGGGTCAAGGTCTTCGCGGAACCGGCATACTCCTTGACCCAGCGTCCTGACGGCGGATAATCACGCGTAGATTGCCGAGTGCCGAGATGAGCAGCAGAACCTCTTATCTGAGGAGGCCTTCATGAGACAGGTTTCGAGACGTGATTTCCTGAAGTATGCCGGGGCCGGCGCGCTCGGTCTGTTCGTCCCCCGCGCGTTCGGGCTACGCACCGGACACAGGGCGATGTTGTCCGATGCGAGCGACGTAGTGCAGTGCTATAACCAGGACGCGGTTCGGAGCAACGTCATCTACCCGGAAATCGTGCAGTCGATGATGGACGAGTCGGTGATGGCTTTGACCGGCATCCCGCAGGTGGGCGAGGCGTGGAAGTCGCTGTTCCCCGGGATTGCCACCGACAGCGTCATCGGCATCAAGGTGAACTGCATCAACTACCGGCTTTCCACGCACCCGGAAGTCACGAACGCAATCGTTGAGGGCCTCGCGCGGATGCAGGTAGGCGGCTCACCGTTCCTGCGAAATAACGTCATCATCTGGGACCGGGGCAGCTCCGAGTTGACCAACGCCGGCTATACCATCTACACCGGCAGCGACCCGGATACGGTGCGCTGCTATGGGGTGGACGGTAACTGGGACGCCGGCAACCCGCTGAATGTGAACGGGGTCACGAGCAAACCGGCGCCGCAACTCTCGCAGTCCTGCGACTACCTGATCAACGCCGCCTGCCTCAAGGACCATAGCACCGCCCGCATGACGCTGACGCTGAAGAACCACTACGGGACCGTGCACAATCCGGGCTCGCTGCACGGCAACCACTGCGACCCGTACCTGCCGTCGCTCAGCGCCCAGATTCGCGACGTACTTGGCGACAAACAGAAATTGTACATCACCGATGGGCTGTTCGGCATCTACACCGGCGGCCCCGGTGGCTCGCCGCAGTTCGCCCCGGAGTTGCTCCTGATGAGCGAGGACACCGTGGCAATCGACTACCACGGACAGAGCATCATCAACACCGAACGGCAGGCGCACGGCTTGAGCGCGAAGTACGCCGAGCATATTACTACCGCGGCAGGGCCGCCCTACAACCTTGGCACGACCGAGATCAACCTGATCGAGTTGAACAACGTCGGTTTGACCGGGAACCGGGCGGTACCGACGCCGGCGGGGCTACAGGTTGCGCCCGACCCCTTCCGCAACGGTACAACGATTTCGTTCTCGCTGCCCGGCGCAGGGCAGGTACGATTGGAGCTGGTGAACGGTGCGGGCCGGACCGCGGCGACGGTGTTCAGCGGCCGGCTGGACCGGGGCCGGCATGAGTTCCGGTTCAACCCGGGCCGGAAGCTGGCACGCGGGACCTACTTCCTGAAGCTGCATGACCGGAGCGGAGTTCGGGTGCGCAAGGTGACCGTACTGAACTAGGAGCGACCGATGAATCGAACCCTGATGCTGGGGTCCCTGCTGGCGTTGCTGTTTGCCGCGTGTCCGACCGGGACCATGGTGCCGGTTGACGTTGTCGACTTGCCGCCGTTCGGCAACGAGATCAGCGGCTGGGCGCGCGGCGCCGCCATGAGGGTCGCGGAGAACGCGACGCAGCTTTTCGACCTGATCAACGGCGAAGGGCAGGTCTACGTGGACAACGGTTTTGTGAAGAGCGCGTTCCAGGACTATGTGGGCGACATCGGTGGTAGCCAGGTCGAGCTGGAGCTTCGGGCGTTCGACATGGGCGACTCGACCAACGCCGCCGACGTCTATGATGCGGTCGCGGGCGGTGCCGAGACGCCTTGGACCGAGAACGCGGCGGGCGACGAGGCGCGGGTGGACGCGAGCGCGCTATTTTCCTACCGAGTGGATTTCCGCGGGGAGCGGTTCTACGTCTCGGTGTTGGTGATGCAGAAGTCGGACCCGGCACTCGATCTGGCCAAGTTGTTCGCACTGAACGTGGCGGCCGCAATCGAGGCCGGCGCCGACTGAGAATCGGGCATGGGCGTTACCCGCCGGGAATTCATCAGTGCCGGATTGGGCGCGGTTGCAGCCGCGCTGCTGCCACGGACTCTGTTCGGCCAGGGGGCGGGCTCCGCCATCGGCCAGGCGCCCGAGGTTACGTCGGCTACGGTGATCGGCGTTGCGCACGGGAACCGGGCGAAGCTGGTCAAGGCGGCAATCGACCTGCTCGGTGGCATCGGTGAGTTCGTCAAGGCGGGCGACCGGGTGTGCATCAAGCCCAACCTGTCGTTCGCGGCCAACGTCGAGTGCGGGGCCACCACCAGTTCCGGCGTCATCAGACAACTGGTCGAGTTGTGCCTGGAGGCGGGCGCGAAGAGGATTATCATCCTCGACCACACGATTGCGGACGCGCAACTGTGCATCG